>JANMEM010000374.1:0-1695 GCA_031376985.1 Hyphomicrobiales bacterium | reverse complement strand
ATCGGCTCCGGCGAACGCCGCCCCGTGGTGCGCGGCAATGAGATCAAGATTGAGCAGATGATGACGATTACACTGTCCACAGATCATCGTTGCATAGATGGAGCGCTGGGTGCGGAATTCATCAATGCGATCAAGAGTTATCTGGAAGAGCCGGGAATGATGCTGGTGTGAGGAACAAGCAATGAAGTCCATCCTCGCATTCGGTGACTCGCTCACTTGGGGTTTTGAAGCTGGCACTTTCAAACGCCACGCTTTTGAAAACCGCTGGCCCAATTCTCTCGCTGCTGGCCTAAAAAACGCCCGCGTCATCGAAGAGGGCATGAACGGGCGCACCACAGTGTTCCCCGATCCCACCTGCGAAGCCGAGCGCAATGGCGCTGTGGCGCTCCCCATTGCACTCTGCACCCATCAGCCGCTTGACCTCGTCATCATTATGCTGGGCACCAATGACATCAAATATGCCAACCGTTGCCGCGCTTTTGATGCGGCCATGGGGATGGAGCGCTTGATCAAGATTGTGAAGGGCTTTGATTATGTGGGGGACTACACCGCGCCACAAATCCTGATCATGGCACCGCCTTGTCTGGTGCCGACGACGGATGAATGGTTCAATGATCTATGGGGCCACGCTCTGGAGGAGTCGAAACTCTTCGCCATGCATTACGCACGGGTGGCCACTGAACAGGATGTGCATTTCTTTGATGCGGGATCAATTGTAGATGCGGACCCGACTGATGGTGGGCATTTAACGGCGGCGAGTACGAAGGCACTGGGTGAGGCGCTGGTGCCTGTGGTGAAGCGGATTTTGGGGATTTAATCGCGGCGCATCCTTCTAGGCCCGCAAGGGCTCGCACCTCAGGATGAGGGGAAAAGGAAGGGGCGTCACAACACACACAACCTCACCCTGAGGTGCGAGCTCTTGCGAGCCTCGAAGGGTGCGCAAGGAGAAGAATATGGCCGACAATAACTTCGACATTCTCATTATTGGTGCTGGCCCAGGCGGTTACGTCACCGCTATTCGGGCCGCCCAATTGGGCTTCAAGGTCGCGATCATCGAGCGCGAACATCTTGGCGGCATTTGCCTCAACTGGGGCTGCATTCCGACAAAGGCGCTGCTGCGTTCGGCTGAAATCTATCACTACATGAAGCACGCTGAAAACTATGGCCTATCTGCCAAGGACATTACCTTTGACGCCTCGAAAGTCGTGGCCCGTTCACGCGGGGTGTCTGGCCGCCTCAACATGGGCGTCAATGGCCTGCTCAAGAAGAACAAGGTGCAAATCATCTGGGGCGAAGCCAAGGTGACGAAGCCCGGTGAAGTCGTGGTGGCTGAGACCAAGAAGACTATCGTACAGCCGCAAGCCCCAATTCCAAAGGGAACGCTGGGGGCAGGGACTTATTCCGCCAAACACATCATTATCGCCACAGGTGCGCGGCCTCGCGTGTTGCCGGGTCTGGAACCTGACGGCAAACTGGTGTGGACTTATTTTGAGGCCATGGTTCCCCCGCAAATGCCGAAGTCGCTTCTCGTTGTCGGCTCCGGTGCCATCGGCATTGAGTTCGCCTCGTTCTACAATGCCATGGGTGTTGATGTGACGGTGGTTGAAATCATGGATCAGGTCATGCCGGTGGAAGACACCGAGATCAGCAAGGTCGCGCAGAAGCAGCTGGAAAAATATGGTATCAAATTCCGGC
>JANMEM010000350.1:0-7467 GCA_031376985.1 Hyphomicrobiales bacterium | reverse complement strand
CCGGTTTTGCTGCTGGTTGCCATTTTGGTTGCTGCATTTCTGGGCCGCCCGGTTTTCTTTCGGCAGCAACGACCGGGCCTGGCTGCGAAGCCATTTGAGATCATAAAATTTCGCACCATGTTGAACGCCGTCGACAAGAATGGAAACCTGCTGCCTGACTCAAATCGACTGACTGCTTTCGGTAGATTTTTGCGTTCAACCAGCCTTGATGAATTGCCGGAGCTTTGGAATGTCCTGACAGGAAAAATGAGCATTGTCGGACCGCGCCCGCTGCTCATGCAATATCTTCCCCTCTATTCCACCGAACAAGCGCGGCGACACAACGTTCGTCCCGGCATTACGGGCTGGGCCCAGGTGAATGGGCGCAATGCCCTGAGCTGGACAGAAAAATTTGAACTGGATGTGTGGTATGTCGACAACCACAATCTATGGCTCGACATCCGTATCATATGGAAAACCATCATCACCGTTTTTACACGTTCGGGCATCACAAATGACGACCATGTCACGATGCCACCGTTTACAGGTAACGCTGAGGAGCTTAAAACGACTGTTGAGACAACGCGTTACAATCAGACAAATTAAATACCCGTCTGCCACAACCAATTGAAGCCGATTTGCACAAATGTGGAGTCTCTCCATATTTTTCGTTGATCGTGCGCCCGAGTCGGAATAGAATCGCAGTGCGAATACTTATTGCTCATTCAATTTGACGTGAAATGGTGATGCCTTTGATGCTCTGTTTGCCGGAGGTTCTGTCTATTCTCGGAAAGTTGTCTGAGAATTTTGAGTTTCATGGCCATGTCAATGAAGGTCCATTCAAACCTGCCAGTTTGCTCAACGTCATTGACAACGGAATCTACTACGACACTCACGGAAAGTACTCCGTTGAGAGCTTCAATCACTCAATTGTATTTTTGGACACTGCACGGCCAAGTGGGAACAATCTTCTCATTGTAACGGCCAACCCACAGCTCGCCTACTATAAGTTCCTTGAGTTTGCTTTCAAACCGAAGCCTCAAATTGGCATTCACCCGACTGCAATTGTGGATTCCAACGCAAAAATTCACCCCTCAGCTTACGTTGGTCCGTTTTGCGTAGTTGAAGATGCGGTGATTGGGGCAAACGCCAAGCTGCATTCGAGCGTCACGATCATGAAACACTGCTCGGTGGGTGAGGGCAGTGAGATTGAAGCAAATACCGTAGTCGGGGCAACCGGAGTTGTGTGGTGCTGGGATGCTGTGAACAACAGGCGAGTCTACCCTCCACAATTGGGCGGCGTCAAAATTGGCAGCAATTGTTTCATCGGCAGCAATATCTCTATTGTCCGGGGATCAATCAATGAAATGACACTCATTGATGATGGCGTGGTCATGGCTCATGGAACAAAGATTGGCCATGGCAGTCAAATCGGCAAGGAGTGCCACTTGGCCAATAACGTCACGATTGGCGGAAATGTGGAAATCGGTGCGCGATCATTTTTGGGCAGCGGTTGCATTTTACGGCCCGGAGCAAAACTTGGAAATAAAACCACTGTCGGTTGCGGCACCGTTGTGTTGGAAGATTTTCTGGACGCAGGTCTGACACTGGTTGGCGTTCCAGCCAGAATATTGCAGTCTAATAGCAAAGTTCGAATGACCGGCGTCCCAGACATCAGGAGCATGTAGAAACGTGATCAACGCAGCCATTCATGAGACGGCAGTCATTTTGCCCGGTGTGAAGATCGGAAATTTTTGCGTTGTGGCAGCAAATGTGACCTTAAGTGCTGGTGTTATCCTGGAGGATTTCGCGATGGTGCAAGAGGGAAGCGTTATTGGTGAGGGAACCAAAATCGGCACATATTGCAAAGTCGGGAAAGGGGTTGTTATCGGCAAGCATTGCTCCTTCACATCCTATTGTGAAATCCGCGATGGATGTGTGTTGGGTGACAATGTCCTGATGGGAAGCCGTGGAACCTTGTCCGCTGGCACAATTGTTGAAGATCACGTGATCATGAAATATTCCTTCGTGGTAACGGACACACCTGACCTCACCCGCAACAACGAAAAAATAGTCGGGCGCATTGGCAAGGGCGCACGCTTTGGCGCTTGCGTTGCATTGATGCCCGGTGTCTCAATTGGTGAAAATGCCGAGATTGGCGCGTTCTCACTGGTACGAACACATATACCGGCAAACGAAATCTGGTATGGTATTCCTGCAAAATTCTATCGTGCAGTTGGACTTTGAACAACACGATTGGTCACATCATCAACTTTAGTCGGGTTGCGATCCAATACAACACCTTCGCCTCTCAAAAGCACGACAACAGTGCGCCAGACGATCCAGAGATCGAGCAGTGAATTACTATGTTTTACATAGAAAATGTCGTACCTGAAACGCCTGCTCCATATTAAATTGTTGCGTCCTTTGATTTGTGCAAGCCCCGTGAGGCCAGGTTTCACATTAAATCGCTCGCGTTCACCTGCGGTGAGATACGGCAACATGCCCGGTAAAATTGGCCGGGGACCAACAAAAGTCATTTCCCCCTTCAATACATTCCAGAGCTGGGGCAACTCATCGAGCGAAGACTTGCGCAGTATCGCACCAATCGGGGTAGTGCGGATTGCAGTCGGTTTACCCGTTGCATCAAGATAGCGATCAGCATCCACAAGCATCGTCCGCAGTTTGACAATACTGAAAAGCTTTTGCCTTTGTCCGACACGCAACTGCCTGTAAAAAATGGGACCGCCGTCCAATGCCACAAAAACCATACACACCGACAAAAGTGGAAACAAAAAAATCAAGAGCAGTCCGGCAGCCACAAAATCTAAGACCGTTTTTTTCACGCATAAAACCCTTCTTGATGCCTGCGCTAGTGAACTTTAAAGTCAACACAACTGAAAGCACCACAACTTTAGCACAATCAAATGTTGTAAAATCCCGTCATTTTGCTTAACAACGACACAGTGGGAAATAGCAGAAGGCGAACTTTCGGCAAAGGTCGTAAAACTGTCACGAAACAGGCACATCCGAACCGATCACGCACAACATGCGTGAAGATGTTCAGGTGAAAAATGTTCCGGGCAGTGTGATGGGTTCGGATTGTGTTGACTGAAAAATCTATGATTATAATTTGCGAAGAATATCTCCGGTTTATGCGGAACGGGTAACATGGCAATCAAACCAAAGTTGATTATTTTCGGCGCTGGCGGGCATGGCCATGTGGTTGCAGATATAGCAACTGAAGTCGGCTATTCCGAAATTGTATTTGTAGACGAAATTTATCCTGTATCGGGGGCCCAGTCCGGCTGGCCCATTGTTGCAGCAAGTGTCACCAAAGATATGAAGTCGTCTCATATCGTCGTCGCAATCGGAAATAACATCAACCGCATGAAGCACGTAAAATGCCTCCTCTCCGATGGCTTTACACTTCCCATTCTGATCCATCCAACAGCCTATGTGTCTCCGCAAGCAATTCTGGGTGCTGGTTGCGTGGTCATGCCGCAAGCTGCTGTCAACGCGCGCGCGGTCACGGGCATCGCTGTGATCATCAATACGGGAAGCACTGTGGATCACGATTGCAATATTGCCGATGGTGTTCACATCTGCCCCGGCGCCCACATTGCAGGGAATGTAAAAATTGGAACCGGAAGTCAAATTGGCATAGGAAGCGCCGTGCGTGAGAGAATCACAATTGGCAACAATGTGATCGTCGCAGCGGGCGCTGCCGTTGTGACGGATGCTTCTGACAACGTGTTGATGGCGGGTGTTCCCGCAAAACCAAGGGACCGGTAATGCTTGGGACTGGATTTACGGACTGGCCAAACTTCAGCCCTGAAGAAATTGAGGCTGTCGGGCGGGTACTTTCAACAAATCGCGTAAATTACTGGACTGGCACAGAATGCCGCTCCTTTGAAACAGAGTTTGCTGCGGCCTGCGGAACGCAGCATGCTATCGCCCTGGCCAATGGCACTGTAGCGTTGGACTTGTGCTGGAAGGCGCTTGGCATAGGCCAGGGTGACGAAGTGATCGTCACGCCGCGCACGTTTCTGGCATCCGCAACTTCGATCATCAATGCCGGTGCCGTTCCGGTGTTTGCAGACGTTGACCCGGACAGTCAGAATATTACACCCGGGACAGTGGAACGGGTGCTGTCGCCAAGAACCAAAGCCATATTGCTCGTCCATCTCGCAGGTTGGCCCTGTGATTTGGACGGTTTCATTGATCTGGCCAAAACCCACAATTTATTGCTGGTGGAAGATTGTGCGCAGGCCAATGGTGCGGAATGGCGCGGCGTGTCTGTGGGCAGCCAATCGGCAATGTCGGCATGGTCTTTCTGCCAGGACAAAATCCTGACAACCGGTGGTGAAGGTGGCATGGTCACCACGTCGGACAAGGAACTCTGGTCCCGTGCATGGTCCTACAAGGACCACGGCAAATCCTGGGACGCCGTCTACAATCGCCAACATCCGCCGGGCTATCGCTGGGTTCACGAGTCAATCGGAACCAATTGGCGTATGCTCGAAATGCAGGCAGCAATCGGGCGCATTCAACTGCGCAATCTGCCGGACTGGCAGGCGCAACGCAGCACCAATGCAAATGCAATATGGACAGCAGCAGCAAAATCGCCAGTGGTCCGGCATATCGAAATCCCAAACCACATTCGTCATGCGTGCTATAAAGCCTATGTTTTCATCAAGCCGGAAACCCTGCAAGCCGGTTGGAGCAGAGACAGGATCGTACAGGAAATCCAGGCGCGCGGCGTGCCCTGTTACCACGGCAGTTGTTCGGAAGTTTACCTTGAAAAGGCCTTTGACAATGCTCCGGGTCGGCCAGAAAAAAGGCTGCCAATTGCGCGTGAACTCGGTGAAACCAGCCTGATGTTTTTGGTACACCCAACGTTGACGCCCACAGAAATAGGCCGTAGTACCAACGCAATTACGGATGTTTTAAAACTTGCCCAGCGCTAGCGGCGGCCTGATTTAGAAAGCAATGAATGACCTCAGACGGACAAAGAAAAGCCCTGTGGTTGGTCACGGGCGCCGCAGGATTTATCGGATCAAACATCGTCGAAACACTTTTGCGCCGTGGAGACCGCGTGAGGGCGTTGGATAGTTTTGCAACAGGCTATCGATCAAATCTTGAAGGCGTGCGCCAACAGGCCGGTGACAGTTTATGGAAAAATTTTGAATTTGTAGAGGGCGACATTCGCAATCTAGAAGTTTGTAAGAACGCCCTTGCGGGGGTGGACTATGTAACCCATCAGGCCGGATTGGGCTCTGTGCCAAGATCGCTTTCAAACCCCTTGGCGACCAATGAGACGAATGTAACCGGTTTCCTGAACATGCTGGAGTCCGCGCGTTTGTCCGGCGTCAAGAGTTTTGTATATGCCGCGTCAAGCTCCACCTATGGCGACGAACCCAATCTTCCAAAACTGGAACACCGAATTGGAAATCCACTGTCTCCCTATGCTGTAACAAAACTTGTCAACGAACTTTATGCGGCAGTCTATTTGCGGAGTTATGATTTCAGGGCAACGGGTTTGCGCTACTTCAATGTCTTTGGCCCACGGCAAGACCCCGATGGAGCCTACGCTGCCGTCATTCCAAAATGGGTCAGCTCCATGATCAGAAATGAGCCTGTAGTGATCAATGGCGACGGTGAATCAAGCCGCGATTTTTGCTTTGTCGCAAATGCCGTTCAAGCCAATATCAAAGCGGCTCTTGCACCCATCGAAGCCCAAGGTGAAGTCTACAACGTCGCTGTTGGCGAAAGAACCACATTGAATCAGTTGTTCAATTTGCTGCGAGACGAGCTTGGGCTTCTTAAGATCAAATATAGTCAGGCACCCGTCTATGTGGATTTCCGCAAAGGAGATGTGCGTCACTCCCAGGCTGATATTACAAAGGCAAAATCCAATTTGCACTATGCGCCAGAATTCGATCTCCAGCGCGGCATCAGGCAAGCATTGCCCTGGTACATTGATAATTTGAACGCAGCAAAGTCAGTTACATGAATAGTCAGCCGGAAAAAATCGCAGTAGTAGGCTTGGGTTATGTGGGTCTGCCCCTTGCAGTGACGCTCGCAAAGCACTTTCCGAATGTTATTGGATTGGACATCTCAAAACGCCGCATCGAAGCCCTGCGTCAGAACGACGATTGGACTGGAGAAATTGACAAGGCAGAATTGGTCAACTCTTCGCTCAAACTGACCGACAATCCTGAAGATATCGGACATTCAAATTTTTTCATTGTCACAGTTCCCACACCTGTGGATCAGCAACATCGGCCCGATCTTTCCCCGCTGGAAAGCGCTTGCAGGCTGATTGGCCCGCATCTGCGCAAGGGCTCAGTCATCGTCTTTGAGTCAACCGTCTATCCGGGTGTGACAGAGGATTTTTGCGGACCACTGCTTGAGAAATACTCCGGCTTGCAGCATGGACCGGATTTCCGTTTGGGTTACTCGCCGGAGCGCATCAATCCCGGCGACAAGGAACACCGTCTCGAATCCATTTTGAAAATCATTGCCGCTGACAGTCCTGCAACACTGTCAAGGTTGCGCCACGTCTATGGCACTGTCATCCATGCAGGCTTGCACGAGGCCCCCTCCATTAAAGTGGCTGAGGCCGCAAAGGTTTTGGAAAACACCCAGCGAGATATCAACATTGCCTTGATGAACGAACTGGCGATCATTCTTGATAGAATGGGTGTGCGCACCAAGGATGTACTTGAAGCCGCCGGTACCAAATGGAATTTTCTGAAATTCACACCGGGTTTGGTGGGAGGACATTGCATTGGTGTCGATCCCTATTACCTGACATCCGCAGCGGAGGCTCTTGGCTATCACCCGCAGGTGATTTTGGCAGGCCGCCGCCTCAACGACGAAATGGGGCGTTTCATCGCGGGTAAAATCATCAAACTGCTTGTCCGGCATGGCCACTCCACCACAGGGGCGCGGGTGGGAATTCTCGGTTTGACGTTCAAGGAAAATGTCCCGGATTTACGCAATTCCAAAGTACCGGACATTGTGAATGAACTCAAGGAATTTGGTGTGTCGTGCATTATACATGATATCTTTGCCGATGCTGCCTCGGCCCACCACGAATACGGACTGACACTTTCGCCATTGGAAAACTTCCAGAATCTTGACGCACTGGTTTTGGCCGTCAACCACACTGCCTACCTTGAGAACGTCCCTGCTTTGACAAATATGCTGAAACCAGATGGTGTGCTGATTGATGTCAAATCCGCGCTGCGTCCAACAGATATTCCAGAGGGCATGCACTACTGGAGCCTGTAAGTTCCGACGCAAAATCCTGAAGCCAGATTGCGCAATAAGGGATTTCCGTAAATTTTCTTCCTCAACAATCGGTTGAGATTGTTGGCCTCAGGTTGTAATTGCAGGCTGTCGAACCAGCCTCTGGATTCGGCAAGATATCAATTTTTGAACACATTCAAAGCGTTGTACCTATTTCATGATGAACAAAAA
>JANMEM010000334.1:0-8474 GCA_031376985.1 Hyphomicrobiales bacterium | reverse complement strand
ACTCCGCAGAGTGTCACCGCATTGCCTTTTTCAAACACATGAAAATCAATGCCCTGACCCATGCGGATATCAGGCAAATTTTGAAAGCTATGGGTTGAATGCTCGCGGTCAGCTTCAAGAATGTCGTGACTGGTTGTCAATTTGCGATTCTTTTGTTCACCCGCAACGATCTGCACCCGCATACCAGCATATTCGGCAACAGCCGCATCATCCGTAAACGTTGTCCTGCCATCGGACAAGGCTTTGCGGTGCGCACTCAATATTTTGTCGAACTGGAAGCCTTGGGGGGTTTGCACAAACCACAGGGATGCCCGGTCTACTGTGCGCTCGATCAAGCCACTCGGGGCATATTTCATCGTGTCTGCCACGGGCAGACCGGGAATCACAGCCGCCGCATGATCAAGCTCATTGACGACGTTGCTGATTAAATCGGTCGACAGAAATGGCCTGGCAGCATCGTGGATCAATACCTTCGCTGCTCCAAGTACCGAGCAGGCTTCCAGTCCTTCCCGGCACGAATCCTGTCGTGATCCGCCGCCGACAACAGGTTTTAAAAGATGGTGCAAGCCTTCAGTTGCCGAAGCAAACAGCGCTTCGTGTCCATGCCCGATGACCGTTTGCACCTTTGAAATCATGGGGTGATTGAGAAAGGCTTCCAATGTCCACCGGATGACGGGCTTGCCGCCGACCAGTTGATATTGCTTGGGCAGGCCCCCACCTGCGCGTAGACCGCTTCCCCCTGCAACAATGACGGCTACAACTGACATACACACGACATAACCTAAGCCATGCGGGTTTAGAATGACGCAGTTGCACAAAATCTGTTGACGCAGCGGCTGCTTTCCCTATTTTGCTCAATTCTTAGACGTTTTGGAATAGTGATTAATTTATGGGCATAGAAATCGGTCCGATCAAACTGCGGAACAATGTGTTGCTCGCACCCATGTCGGGTGTGACGGACGCGGCTTTCCGGAAAATTGCCCATGCCCATGGTGCTGGCCTTGTTGTGTCTGAAATGGTGGCCAGTGAGGAACTCGCCCGGGCGCGGCCCGACATGGTGCGGCGAACCTTCGGCGGGGAAGGGCTTTCTCCCTTTGTCATTCAGCTTGCTGGCCGGGAAACCAAATGGATGACCGAAGGTGCCAATCTGGCGCAGGATATTGGTGCCGACATCATTGACATCAACATGGGCTGCCCGGCGCGACAGGTGACTGGCGGGCTATCAGGCTCTGCGCTGATGCGAGACCCCGACCATGCGCTTGGCCTTATCGAAGCAACCGTGGCGGCTTCCAAAGTGCCCGTGACGTTGAAAATGCGCTTGGGCTGGGACGATCATCAGCTCAACGCTGCGCACATCGCCAAACGTGCGCAAGACGCCGGCGTGCAGATGATCACAATACACGGACGCACACGCTGCCAGTTCTATACTGGCAAAGCCGATTGGAATGCCATCAAGGCCGTGCGGCACGCCATTACAATTCCTCTGGTAGCTAATGGCGACGGCAACACTGCCGAAGATGCAAAAGCCATGCTGGCAGCCTCTGGTGCCGATGCGGTGATGATGGGGCGCGCTGCTTATGGCAGGCCTTGGTGGCTGGGTGCCATAGCCGAAGAGCTGGAACCGGGGACAGGACGGCCCTCGCCAAGTTTGCCTCAAGAACGGGATATTGCACTCTGGCATCAGCAAGAGACTTTATCGCTCTATGGCGCAACGCTGGGCAACAAGACTTTCCGCAAGCACTTGGGCTGGCTGTTCACCCGGCTTCACGAAAGGGCGCTGCTGCCACTTGAAGTGCTGCAGGACTTGCGCAGCAAGCTGTTGACCAACCAGGACAACGCGGTTGTCACACGAGGCATCCAACAGGTGTTTGCCAATTTAGACCCAATTGCAGAATTGAAGGCCGTGGCATGACAGAAATCCGGCCATTCATTCAGCCTCCCGCAGCACAGGTTGTGCTCGATGCCATGCCGAACCCGCTGCTGGTTTTGGACAGCAATGACAACATCTGCATGGTCAACACGGCAGCTGAAGATTTTTTCCAGTCCGGTGCGGTTGTGCTGCGGCGTTACAATATCAACGACATTGTGCCGTTCTCCAGTCCGGTTTTGCAGTCGGTCAAACAGGTTCGCGAAGCGTCTACAGTCGTCAATGAATACGGCGTTGGCGTGGGTACGCCACGTCTCGGCGGTGAGCGTATTGTGGATTTGCAAACTGCACCTTTGGGCGATGACGGCCAGTTTGTGATGCTCATGCTCCAACGCCGTTCGATGGCACATAAGTTAGGTCACCAGCTTACGCATCAGGGTGCGGCACGTTCTGTGTCGGGCATGGCCACCATGCTGGCGCATGAAATCAAAAATCCGCTGGCGGGCATTCGTGGTGCAGCCCAACTGCTGGAACCTACTTTGGCTGATGCTGACCGTGCTCTGGCACGACTGATTTGCGATGAAACTGAACGCATCCGCAAACTCGTGGACCAGATGGAAGTATTCTCCGACGAGCGTCCGTTGGAACGAAAACCTGTCAACATCCACGTGGTGCTTGACCGCGTAAAAAAGCTGATTCTCGCTGAGGCTGGAAGTTTTCTGTCGATACGTGAAGACTATGACCCCTCCTTGCCGCCCGTGTTTGGCAACCCAGATCAATTGGTGCAGGTCTATCTGAACCTCGCCAAGAATGCGGCTGAGGTTCTCCGGGAATCCGGGGATGGTGGAGAAATACTGTTCACCACAGCTTTTCGACCCGGCATGAAACTGCAAGTCGCGGGAACGCAGGAACGTGTTTCTTTGCCACTTGAAATTTGTATTCATGACAACGGCAAGGGCGTGCCGGAGGATTTGGCACCCCACATCTTCGAACCATTTGTGACCAGCAAGCCGCAAGGTCGTGGACTTGGTCTCGCACTCGTTGCGAAAGTTGTGCGCGATCATGGAGGCACCGTGGAGTGCCAACCGCGGAAGCGCGGCACTACCTTTCGCACTTTGCTTCCTATGATCGATCTCGGGTTCACGCCCGCAGAAGGAGAATTCAACCCATGAACGCCCGCACCGTTTTGATTGCAGATGATGACAGTACCATTCGCACAGTCTTGTCCCAAGCGCTCAATCGCGCAGGGTTTGCTGTGCGTTCCACGGGCACAGCAGGTGCCCTGTGGCGATGGGTGAGCGATGGCGAAGGGGACGTTGTCGTGACTGACGTAATCTTGCCCGATGAAAATGCTTTTGATGTGTTACCACGCATTCGCAAATTGCGCCCTATGCTGCCTGTTATTGTCATGAGCGCACAGAACACGATCATGACTGCCATCCGCGCCACGGAATTGGGCGCTTATGATTATTTGCCAAAGCCTTTTGATTTGAATGCGCTTGTTCAAACCGTAACACGCGCATTGGAAAAAGCTGCAAAGCCGCAGCGCCCCAAGTCAGAAGAGCAGGGCGAAGTGCTGCCGATCATTGGGCGTTCGGCTGCAATGCAGGACATCTACCGGCTGATCGCCCGCCTGACACAAACAGATCTCACGATCACGATTGTGGGGGAAAGCGGCACCGGCAAGGAACTGGTGGCCAAAGCCCTGCATGATTTCAGCCGCCGCAAGAAAGGTCCGTTCGTTGCAATCAACATGGCGGCCATTCCGCGTGACTTGATCGAGTCTGAACTCTTTGGTCATGAAAAGGGATCCTTCACGGGTGCTGCTGCCCGCATGGCCGGACGCTTTGAACAGGCTGAGGGTGGCACGCTTTTCCTTGATGAAATCGGAGACATGCCACTGGAAGCGCAAACTCGTTTGCTTCGTGTTTTGCAACAAGGCGAATATACGACTGTGGGTGGAACCACACCTATCAAAACCAATGTCCGCATCATTTGCGCAACCCACCGGGACTTGCGTCAGCTTATCACCCAAGGCCTGTTCCGCGAAGACCTGTTCTTCCGTCTGAATGTGGTTCCGTTGCGCCTGCCGCCGCTGCGTGAACGCACGGAAGACGTGCCGGACCTTGCCCGGCATTTTCTGGATCGCGCCATCAAAGACGGGTTGCCACGCAAAGACCTGTCATCAGAGGCCATCCGTGCCTTGCAGGCCTATCGCTGGCCGGGGAACGTGCGCGAGCTTGAGAACCTGATCAAACGTCTATTGGCCATGGAAGTTGAAGACGTGATTCCGGCGGCTGCTGTTCAAAGGGAACTGGCGGAGATGCCTTCCGCCACCCAAGCCTTTGCAAGGTCAAATGCGTCCAACAATCTTGCGGAAGCTGTCGAAAACCACATGTCGAGCTATTTCGCTGGTTTTGGGACTCAATTGCCGCCACCCGGTTTGTACGAGCGTATTTTGGCAGAAATAGAACCGCCGCTGTTGCGTGCTGCATTGACCGCGACACACGGCAATCAATTGAAGGCCGCTGATTTATTGGGTATCAACAGGAACACCCTGCGGAGCAAGCTGCGGGAGCGAAAAATCGTTCCAATGCGAGGACTTATCTGAAATCGCTTACAAATTGGCTTAGCTTTACGCCACAATTCCATGGTGCGGACTGTCGCAAATCTGCCACATTGGTGTTGAATTCCGGCAACAGAGGGTGTGAGGTTTCTCTCGACACTTGATGGAGTAGATATGCTCAAAACGAGCGACCTGCGTATGCCGCAATTTTTCAAAGGTGCCTTTGCCTGGGCTGCCTTGGGTCTCGTGGTGTTCAGCATCATTACTGCGATTTGCACATTCCTTGTCCAGACGGGGTTGACACCTCTCAAACCCTCCGATGGGATCATATCCGTTCTGATGATCGTCAACGTCACGCTTGTTATTCTCATGGCGATTTTGGTTGTCGTTCAGATCATCCAACTGTTCTGGGCTCGAAACCTTGGTGTCCCGGGCGCTGGCCTTCACATCAGACTGATTTCGCTTTTTAGCTTGATCGCTATTGTTCCTACACTGCTTGTGGCGATGTTTGCTTTTGTGTCACTGAACCGTGGACTTGATGCGTGGTTTTCTGATCGCACCCGGAACATTGTGGATACCGCCACAACGGTTGCCGAAGCCTACTTGCAGAATGCTTCGGAGGCGACGCGCAATGATCTGGCCAGCATGTCGACTGACCTGAACCAGCAGTTCAAGATGTTCACTGATGATCGGAAGACCTTCATCAATCGTGTGGCGCGGCATGCATTGCTCAGAAATCTGGCTGCAGCATTTGTCTTTGATGCATCGACCAAGCGTATCGAAGCGAATATCACGGCGGATGAACGTCTGAAATTCGTCGTCCCTGACGACAAGGACATGGCCGAAGCGGAAAAGGGCGAATTGGTACTTATACAGCCTTCACCCGGCGGCAATGTGGTCCGTGCACTGATTAAATTGCAAGGCTATCCTTCGCACTATCTCTATGTTTATCGCGTACTCTCACCCGTGGTCATAGATCAGCTTGTCAAGACCAGGGAGGCCAAAGCGGAATATGACTCGCTTTTGCGTCAACGGTTGGGTTTCCAACTCAATTTCGGCTTGATGTATGCCATGTTGGCATTGGTTTTCCTGTTGGCGGCGACGTGGCTTGGAATGCGGTTTTCCGAACGACTGGTTGAACCTTTGGTTCGACTGCTTCAGGCGGCACGACGTGTAGCCCAAGGCGACTTCAACGCCAAAGTCGCTACAATGGAAGGGCCAGGTGATCTCATCAATCTTTCGCAGACCTTCAACATGATGACGGACCAAGTAAGGTTGCACCAGAACCAGCTGGTGAAGACAAACCAGCAACTGGATGAGCGGAGACGTTTCACGGAAGCCATGTTGGCGGGGGTGAGTGCGGGTGTCATTGGTCTGGAACCCGACAATACAATTTCACTTTTGAACCGTTCGGCATTGAGCCTTCTGGGTTTGAAGGAAAACAGTATTTTGGGCCAACAGTTGACTGATGTGTTGCCTGAATTTGCGCCCTTGATGGAGCAGGCATTGTCGCGACCGTCAGGGCAGGCGGAAGGCCAAATAGAACGCAATGTTGCGGGACGGGAAATCAGCCTGTTTCTGCGCATCACAACAGAGGCCTCGAACGACGCGTCCCACGGCTATGTGCTGACCTTCGACGATATTACCAATCTTGTCAGTGCACAGCGAAACTCTGCCTGGGCTGACATTGCGCGGCGTATCGCACACGAAATCAAAAACCCACTGACTCCCATCCAATTGTCAGCGGAGCGCCTTAAACGCAAGTACCTGAAAGAAATCAAGACTGACAAGCATGTGTTTGAGCAATGCACGGACACGATTATCCGCCAGGTCGGGGATATCGGTCGTATTGTGGACGAGTTCTCATCTTTCGCCCGTATGCCAAAAGCTGTTCCAGAGCCCAATGATTTGAACGAGGTGGCGCGTGATGCCACAGTGCTGCAGCGGGTTTCGTCATCGGATCTGGAAATCACTTTGACGCTAGACGAAAATCTTCTGCCCTTTGCCTTTGATCGCAGATTGGTCACTCAGGCGATCACAAATCTGGTAAAAAATGCACGAGAGTCCATTG
Source organism: Hyphomicrobiales bacterium (assembly GCA_031376985.1). Taxonomy (GTDB): domain Bacteria; phylum Pseudomonadota; class Alphaproteobacteria; order Rhizobiales; family Aestuariivirgaceae; genus Aestuariivirga. The sequence goes on along the minus strand of JANMEM010000334.1, from coordinate 1,970 downwards.
AGACGAGGCTTGCGGAAAATCCGTCTTACGTTGGACTGATTGATGTTCAAACCGGGATTGCCGAGGGTGCACCCTATTTGCGGGTTGAAGACAACGGAATCGGACTGCCGCAGGAAAACCGCCACCGTCTTTCGGAGCCCTATATGACAACACGCGAAAAAGGCACAGGCCTTGGTCTCGCCATTGTGAAACGCATCATGGAAGAACATGGCGGAAGGCTTGATTTGACTGACGCTGAATCGGGGAAAGGTGCTGCGGTCACGTTGCACTTTGGCCCTTTTGCACTCGACGATGAAAAGGATGCCCAAAACAATGGCCGCTGACATTCTGATTGTTGATGACGAAGCCGACATCCGTGAACTCATTTCGGGTATCCTGCAGGACGAAGGTTTTGAAACCCGCCTCGCTCATAATTCCGATGCAGCTTTATCTGAACTGAGCCAGCGACGTCCTTCGCTCGTGGTCCTCGATATCTGGTTGCAAGGGTCGAAACTTGATGGCCTTGATCTGTTGCTGGAAATCAAGAACCGCATGCCGGACGTGCCTGTTGTCATCATATCCGGTCATGGCAACATTGAAACTGCTGTGTCAGCTATTCGTCGTGGCGCCTACGACTATATCGAAAAGCCATTCAATGCGGACCGCCTGCTACTGGTGCTCGGTCGTGCGTTGGAAACCACCCGTTTGAAACGCGAGAATGACGAGTTGAAAGGTCGTTCGGGCCTTGCTCCTGAATTGGTTGGCAGCTCCCTTCCCATTCGGAACTTGCGACAACTCCTCAAAAAAATCGCACCGTCCAACAGTCGCGTGCTGGTGACCGGTCCAATGGGGTCTGGCAAAGAGTTGGTGGCCCGTTCCATCCATTCATTGTCCATGCGTGCCAGTGGTCCTTTTGTGACACTCGCAGCTGCGACCATGGAGCCTGAACATCTCGAAGAAAATTTGTTTGGCGTTGACAAGGGGCCAGATGCAGCGCCCCGCATTGGTGCTCTGGAAGAAGCCCATGGTGGCACACTTTACCTCGATGAAATTGCGGACATGCCTTTGGAGACACAAGGCAAAGTTCTGCGTGTACTTCTGGAGCAGACATTTCAACGTGTGGGCACCAGCAAGAAGACCAAAGTTGATGTCCGCATTATTTCGTCTACCGCGCGAGACTTGCAAAGCATGATTGCGGCTCAAGCGTTTAGGGAAGATCTTTACCACCGGCTTAGCGTGGTTCCCGTGGCGGTTCCCGGTTTGGCTGAGCGGCGCGACGATATTCCGGAACTGATTGAACATTTCGCCAAGACTTATTCTTCGGCCTCCGGCCAGGCGCTCAGGCGTTTTGCAGGTGATGCCTTGGCAATCCTTCAAACCCGGAACTGGACAGGCAACGTGCGTGAGCTGCGCAACAATGTTGAGCGCATCATGATTCTTGTCAGTGGTGAGCCCGGCGACGAAATTACGGCGTCGCAAGTTCCTCAGGATGCGGTTTCAGCAGCTGTACCCAATGGTTTTGGCGGGGAGCATCTCCTCGCGCTGCCGCTGCGGGATGCGCGTGAAGCCTTTGAACGCGATTATATCGCTGCACAACTTTCACGTTTTGGCGGAAATATCTCACGAGCGTCACAATTCATTGGCATGGAACGCTCAGCCCTGCACCGCAAGATCAAATCGCTGGGCCTCCATGCCAAAGACGATGACTAATTCAGCCGGGCAGGGCTTGCACGAAAGCGCAACCTGAACGAATATACACCCACGGGGCAAAAACAAAAAAAGGACCAGGTGAACGCCATGGCACAAGAAAAACCGCAGAATCTTCAGGATACTTTTCTGAACCACGTGCGCAAAACCAAACTCCCTGTCACAGTGTTTCTGGTGAATGGCGTGAAATTGCAGGGCATCATCACGTGGTTTGACAATTTTTGCCTGCTGTTGCGGCGTGACGGCGTATCGCAACTTGTGTATAAGCACGCCATATCAACCAT
>JANMEM010000310.1:0-9223 GCA_031376985.1 Hyphomicrobiales bacterium | reverse complement strand
ATGACGGCCATGCCGCAACTGGTGGCAGCCTTCCATTCGCTCGTAGGTCTCGCTGCGGTTTTCGTGGCGGCGGCTGCTTTTTATGCGCCTGATGCTTTTGGAATTGCGTCGAATGGCGAAATCCACGCGTCGTCGCGGGTGGAAATGGCGCTCGGTGCCGCCATCGGTGCCATCACCTTCACAGGTTCGATCATTGCGTTTCTGAAACTCGATGGCCGCATGTCAGGCTCGCCGATCATGTTGCCGGGTCGGCATTTCATCAACATCGCATTGGCCTTGGCGCTGGTGTTTTTCCTCTATGGCTTCTGGGACAGCCAAAGCCCGATTGATTTCTGGTTGATTATTCTCATCAGCTTCGCACTGGGCTTCCTGTTGATCGTTCCCATTGGCGGGGCCGACATGCCGGTGGTTGTGTCGATGCTGAACTCCTATTCCGGCTGGGCCGCAGCAGGCATTGGGTTTACACTGGCCAACACGGCACTGATCATCACGGGCGCACTGGTGGGCTCTTCCGGCGCCATTCTCTCCTACATCATGTGCAAAGGCATGAACCGCAGTTTCATCTCGGTCATTCTCGGTGGCTTTGGTGGCGAAAGTGCGGGGCCGTCTGCCAAGGGCGAAACCAAGCCTGTGAAACAGGGTAGCGCCGAAGACGCGGCCTTCATGATGAAGAACGCGCAAACCGTCATCATCGTGCCGGGCTATGGCATGGCCGTGGCCCAGGCCCAACACTCGCTCCGCGAAATGGCAGACCATTTGAAAAAAGCAGGCGTCACCGTAAAATACGCCATTCACCCCGTAGCCGGACGCATGCCCGGCCACATGAACGTGCTGCTAGCCGAAGCGAATGTGCCTTACGATGAAGTCTTTGAACTCGAAGACATCAACAGCGAATTCGCCCAAGCCGACATCGCCTTCGTCATCGGCGCCAATGATGTGACCAATCCATCCGCCAAAGACGATCCGACATCACCGATCTACGGCATGCCGGTTCTCGAAGTCTGGAAAGCCAAAACCGTGATGTTCATCAAACGCGGCATGGCCTCAGGCTACGCCGGCGTCGACAACCCGCTGTTCTGGCGCGACAACACACTGATGCTGTTCGGCGATGCCAAGAAGATGACGGAAGAGATCAACAAGGGCATGGATTGAAGAACGAATATCTGTTTTCAGCCATAGTAAGATGTGACGCACATCAATGGAATTGAGAACCAAGCATTCACATTTCTCGACGTATCGCGAGAAGACTATTGAACATCTGTTTATTGGTGAAGTTCTCCGATATTTTTGGCGAAATGGTGAAACCAATGTGGAAGTGCTTCGATGCGAATTTGATCGCGGCGGTTACGACCTTGTCATTTCACGAGGCAGTGTTTCGCGATTTATCCAATTCAAAACTGCCTTGATTGATAGCAGTGTCAAAGACGTTAAGGTCAGTTTGAATCTGGTAGCAAAGCCAAACGCATGTGTTGTTTTGATTATGGTAGATGATGCGCTGAACTTGGCTGGCTTTAAGTGGTTCGGCGCGGGCGTTGGATTGCCTTTCCCAGACATAAAATCAATGGGCATAGCGAAACACACCAAAGCTAATTCGAAGGGCATCAAATCTGAGCGTATAGATCACAGATTACTGAAATTGAGTGTTTTTGAATCGTGTGCAGATATCGAAGACATCATTGGGAAGTTTTTTGAATGAGGTTTTTGAAGATGTGAGTTCAAGCAATTTTATCCTTTGATGACCGCTCAAAAGCAATCCTCAACTTACTTCCCGTAGCTTCTGCAAACTTCTGCAAAGTCCTCCCCGACGGCATGGACTTTCCGCTTTCCAATCTGGCAATGGTACTCTGTGTCGTCTGCATCCGTTCTGCCAATTGATCTTGTGTCAGACCTGCCCTCGACCTTGCTGCAATCATAGCTGACGCCAGCGCAAACTCTTCTTCAAGCGCATCAAACTCCTTCCGGTATTCAGGTTTTTTCAACCACTTCTTGTGCAGCTCTGAAATCTTTTTCATGTCATATCCTTTGTCCGCAGTCGGGCCAGTTCAAGTTCACACTTGGGCGTCTTTTGGGTTTTCTTGATGAACACGCGAACAATGATCATTCGTTTCCCATGCGCAGTAACATAGATCGCCCGCGATATTCCGCCCCGTCCGATGATGCGCAATTCCCATGCCTGCGCTTCCAAATGTTTGACGGCATCACGTGGCAACGCTTCAAATCCATGCGCCTCAACCAGCATGGAATATCTTGCCAGCCGCGCCCGCATATCCGCAGGAAGACCATCAATTTCCCGCTCAACCGCGCGATTCAGAACAAGAACCGTCCATGTCACAATTTTGAATATGTCAAAAAAGAGATATTTTTGCAATACTGGTTTATCGGCATCGCGGCTTTTACAGTTCTAAGCATCACTGTCGGCGACCACTCATTATGATGGCGGATGCAGTGGTCGCCCAACCTATACCTGCATTCGCGCAAGTAGGTGGAGTTCCTGCAGGTTTTGTGAAGGACCTGACTCCACCACCGGATTTTGGCGACATTGTTGTCCCCAAATAATCTATCGCGTTAAGCGGGTCTTTACCCTTCGCTGCCAAAACTTGCATCACTACCACCGCCCTGTTTGTATGGAATGTGATCACCTGAATGGCTTCCCGCGTCCTGATTGTTGAAGATGAAGCCGCGCAGCGGCGTATCCTTGAAGAAACTGTCAAAAGACTGGGTTTTGATGTGTCCACCGCCGAAAGCGGTGTTCGCGGACTTGACGTTTTGCGGGGGCCTGGCGGGGCTTCGGTGGAATTGGTTATTCTGGATTTGATGATGCCAGAAATGGGCGGTCTGGAGTTTCTTGAGAATTTGCAGGCCATCCGCGGTGATTTGCCGGTGATTGTGCAAACATCGCAGGGTTCAATCGAAACCGTTATCAAAGCGATGCGGGCTGGTGCAGATGATTTTGTCGTGAAACCGGTATCACCCGAGCGACTCAAAACCTCGATTCAGAACCTTTTGAAGGTGACGGCGCTCACCGAAGAAGTAAAGCGCCTCAACAAGAAAATCGGTGGTGCACTCACGTTTAACGATCTTGTGGCGTCTGCGCCTGCCATGAACAATGCATTGCGTTTGGGCAAGCGTGGGGCGCAGTCCAACATTCCAATACTGATTGAAGGCGAATCCGGCGTTGGCAAGGAAATGATTGCCCGTGCCATTCAGGGCGAAAGCGACCGTGTTGGCAAACCCTTTGTAACGGTCAACTGCGGTGCCATTCCTGAAAATCTTGTGGAATCAATTCTATTTGGCCACGAGAAAGGTTCCTTCACTGGTGCCACGGCCAAGCACAATGGCAAGTTCCTTGAAGCGGATGGTGGTACTTTGTTTCTGGATGAAGTGGCAGAATTACCGCTGGACATGCAGGTGAAATTGCTGCGTGCGATTCAAGAGGGTGAAATTGATCCGGTTGGGTCACGCAGGACGCAAAAGGTGAATGTACGGCTGATTTCGGCGACAAACCGCAATATGATTGAGATGGTGAAAGCCGGGAAATTCCGCGAAGACTTGTATTACCGCCTCAACGTGTTCCCGATCATGGTGCCGCCGCTGCGGGATCGCCGTGACGATATTCCAGCACTTGTTACACATTTCATTACGCGAATTGCCGCCGAAGAGGGCCGCAAGGTGCGTGGCATTCAGCCCAATGCGCTGACCATGTTGATGGCCTATCCATGGCCCGGAAATGTGCGGCAACTGGAAAATACAGTATTTCGCGCCATCGTGCTGTGTGAAACTGATACGCTTGATATTCAGGATTTTCCGCAAATTGCTTCGCTTGTTGATGGTTATGACGTTGTGATTCCAGCTGCACCCGTTGCGGCTGTTGCCGTGGCACCGGCAAACCGCTCTGGGGGATCACAGGTCAGTGATGGTTCTGCGCTAGGTATTCCCGTGGTCACCGATGGTGGTCACATCCGCAAACTGGAAGATGTTGAAGCTGACATGATCAAGTTGGCACTGCATCGCTATCGCGGGCAAATGTCTGAAGTTGCTCGAAAATTAGGAATTGGGCGATCGACGTTGTATCGCAAGATGCGCGACTTCGGGCTTGAGGAAGATATCGCTTCGTGACATAAGTGCATCAGGCGAATTATTGCGCAGCTTGCCGTTGCAATGTCGTAATGCTGTGTTTAGTTTTCTGGATTATTCCGGGATCATCATGAAAAAAATCGCTGTCGTGTCTTTGAGTCTGCTTGTGGCTTTTGCGAGCATGTCAGAATCGTCTTCTGCGCAAGAAGTTCAAAAGCGACGGCGTATCGGGTTTTTTGATCGGCTGTTTGGCAATATTGACCGGCCGCGTGCGCGTGTCGAAACGAGTCGTGCGTGGTGGGAAGATGATTCATCGGGTACGCGAATTATTCGTGGCGGCGTTGAAAAACCCAAAAAACTTGCGCAGAAGCGCAAAATTATTCCCGTCGAAATTGATCCGGAAGACGGTGAAAACCTTGGCATGGGAAATTTGGACTATTTCCCGCCCCGGCAAGTGCTGCTTTATGATCCGGTCTTTGCCAAACTTGCAAGTGAGGGTACAGATACCTCTGCCATCAGGCTTATTCTTGCAGACCGCGCAACAACACTTCGGGCTACTGCCGAGGTGCGCAAATCGGTGCTCGAATATTACAAAAACAATGGCTTCAAGCCGTTGTGGACTGAAAATGGCAATATAAATGCACGTGGTCTTGCGGTCTTGGATTTGTTGTCCAAGGCCAATGTAGAAGGTCTTGAGCCGCTGCGTTACAAGCCTGCTGTGCTTGAGGGCTATGAGGGTGCGGTGGCACAGCTTGATGGCGACGGATTGGGTTTGGCGCAATTTGATGTGGGCCTGACGGCAGCGGCTTTGACCTATGCCGTGCATGTATCTGGCGGAGCCTATGAGCCCGAACGGCTTTCAGCTTATTACGACATCAAGCCCGAGCGGGTTTCCACTGATATAGCCATTAAGGTTTTGGCTTTTTCGCCCTATCCTGCCGAATATTTGAAAAGCCTGGCACCTACCCATCCGGCTTATGTCGAGATGAAGGCGGAGCTGGCAAAGCTGGCTGAAACAAAGCCATCTGATGAACCTGCTTTTCCCGATGGTAAGCGGGTGCGTATTGGCCAAAAAGATCCGCGTATAGCGATGTTGCGTGCGCGGCTTGTCAATGAAAATTATATGAGCATTGCCGATGCCATTGCGCCTGAAGACAAGCGCACCACGCTCGATAAAATATTGGCGAAGGCGCTGAAGCGTTATCAAGAGGTCAAAGGTATTGGTCAAACCTCCAACCTTGATTCTGCGACCGTCAAAGCCTTGAACGGACCTGACCCCTCTGAAGTGAAAGACAAGTTGCTGTCCTCCATGGAACGGGTGCGTTGGCTGCCGAAGGATTTGGGGCGACGCCATGTCATGGTGAACCAGGCATCTTACCGCGTCAATCTGATGGAAGATGGCAAAGTGATGTGGGCCAGCAATGTGATTGTGGGCAAGCCGATGACGCAAACGGCAGTATTTGATGACACATTCGAAACCGTGGTGTTCAACCCGACATGGGGTGTTCCTCAATCGATAATTCTGAAAGAATATCTGCCGAAGCTGAGGGCGAACCCTGGCTATCTCGACAAGTTGGGCTTCAAGGTCATCAAGGCCGATGGCAAAATTGTATCTTCGCGGTCCGTTGACTGGAATTCCGTGGGGTCTAATTCGGGAATCGGTATCATGCAACCATCCGGGGACGGCAATGCTTTGGGGGAAGTGAAATTCCTTTTCCCCAACAAACACTCAATCTATATGCATGATACGCCCAATCGTGAGTTGTTTTCGCAATCAAAACGCAACTTTAGCCACGGTTGCGTTCGCGTTGAAAACCCGCGGGAATTTGCGGAAGTGTTGCTTGGAATGGATCGGGAAACGGTCGATTCTGAAATTGAGAGTGGTGAAAGCAAGTCGGTAAAGGTCCCGCAGAGGACTGATGTGCACTTGGCTTATTTCACGGCATGGCCAGATGAAAATGGTATTATGCAATATCATTCAGATGCTTACGGACGTGACTCAACGCTGAAAGCAGCCCGTTCCCTGATGTTTAAAATATCCGGTGGGGCAAACGGGCAGAAGATTGTGCAGAACGCAGAACCAGCCGCAGCACAATCCAGCGATTGACCATTTCCACAATAACCGCTTGTTAAGTACAATCGTCCATAATAATTACCAGATCGTGGCTGCCACAAGGGCGTCACAATCTTGTCTGATGAGCAGACTGGGACTAGAGTGGGATAACTTACCCCGCTTGGACCGGTCGTTAACACTGGTTCAAGAAACGGGTTGTTACCCGGGGTGAGTAGCGTAATGGGTTTTGGTGATTTGAACGTCGGACATAAGCTTTCCTTGCAAAAGACACTGAAAAAGGCCGTGGCAACAGCCGCGATAGCTGGGACATTGGGCCTTGGGCTCTTCATGTCATCCGTCAGCACTGCCGTGTCTGGCGGCGAGACCCGCACGATTTCCATGGTGCATCAGCACACGGGCGAAAAAATCACTGTAACTTACAAACAGAATGGTCGCTACGTTCCGTCGGCTATGAAAAAGCTCAACTATTTGCTGCGCGACTGGCGCCGCAATGAAACCGTTACCATCGATCCGCGCACCATTGATCTGATTTGGGAATTGCATGCCGATCTGGGTTCGAAGCAGCCAGTAAAGATTGTCTGCGGCTATCGCTCGCCAAAGACCAACGCCTTCCTCAAGCGTATTGGCCGAAAAGTGGCTGGCAAAAGCCAACACATGCGGGGCAAAGCCATCGACTTCTTTTTCCCTGATGTGAGCACCCTTAAAATCCGCAACAGCGCTTTGGCGCGCAGCGTGGGCGGTGTGGGTTATTACCGTTCTTCCGGAGGTCCAACGGGCTTCCTGCATGTCGACTCCGGGAATATTCGCCATTGGGGACCGGCTATCAGCCGTTCCCAACTTGCTTCAATCATCAGAGATGGACGCAAGTCCATTGGTCGCCACGTTGGCAAGAAGGGTGTGTTTGAGAACGCGCCTGACTCACAAGTCGCTGATGTTGACACGGGTTCGAAAAAATCCCGTGGCTTGCTTGGCTGGTTCCGTGGCGACAAGAATGAACCGGCAGCTGAGGTTGTAGAACCAACAGTTGCTGATGAAGCACCAGCTGGTGGAATATATGATGGTGGCGAAGACGATGAACTTGCCGCTTTGAGCGAAGATGCCGCCGCGACTACGGCAGCAGAAGCGAAAGCTGTGGCAAAGGCGAAGAAGCCAACACCTGTGGTGGAAGAACCAGCGTTTGTTGAAGCTGAGCCTGAGGCATTAATTCCGAGACCCTTGGGCAAGAAAGATACGGGTGCCTTGGCAGCACTTGCTGGCACAGCTGCTGTTGAAGAACAGGCTCAACAAAACCCGGTTGTTGCGGGTCTGAATGGATCATCGGTGCCAAAACCACGGTTAAAGCCAAAGGGCATTTCGTCTCTGGCTATGTCGCTGGGAGGGAACGAATCCGTTGTGATCCAACCCGTGTCAGCTGAACCGGAGCAGACTTGGTCGAAAAAGTCCAACCGTCCTTCTCCAGTTGCCGATGCTGTTGGCACGGTTGAGGCCGCAGATAGCCTGCTGGAAATTGAAGCTGCACCAACATCGGTTGCAGACGGCAAATCCAATCTGGATGCCGATATTCGCAACGCCAGTGCAGATGCATTTGTAAAAATTGAACCTGTAATCGCCACGCAATCGCAACCGTCCTGGGTCACGGCTTTGTTTGCCAGTGCCGAAGCGGGTCTGCGTCGTGACGGCGTCAACCCGTCAGCGGGTGCAATTACGAGCATGCCTGTTCCCGCCATTCTTGGACCTGATGGTTCTGGCGAAATTGAAGTGTCCGCACCAGTGGCAGCCGAAGGCAAAGGCGATGCTTTGTTTGTGAACCGTGAAGGCAAATCAAGCCTGCCACCTTTGAAGTTGCGGTTGTCGTCACGGCAGTAAGGGCATTGCTTCTCCTGTAAATTGGAGAGCTGGTCTTGGTGAATATGCACGGCGTTTTCCCATAGACATGTTACAGTTTTGGGGATGAAAACTCGCCTCACCTCCACACTTTCCAAAATTCCACGCGGTATCTGGGCGCTTGGGTTTGTCAGCATGTTCATGGATATCTCGTCCGAGATGATCCATGCGTTGCTGCCACTCTACATGGTCACGGTGCTTGGCACGTCTGTCCTGACCGTGGGGATCATTGAAGGTATAGCGGAAGCGACGGCGAGCATCACCAAAGTGTTCTCTGGCGTGTTGTCGGACTGGCTGGGAAAACGAAAACTGTTGGCGGCCATTGGCTATGGCTTGGCGGCGTTCACCAAGCCGGTATTTCCGCTGGCCGACAGTGTGACGTGGATCGTTGGAGCGCGGTTTGTGGACCGGATCGGAAAAGGTATTCGCGGTGCCCCTCGAGATGCGCTCGTAGCAGATATTGCTCCACCCGAATTGCGGGGTGCGAGTTTTGGTTTGCGGCAGTCGATGGATACGATCGGGGCATTCACCGGGCCAATGTTGGCAATTGGATTGATGCTGCTGTGGCACAACAATTTTCAACTGGTGTTCTGGGTTGCTGTCATTCCCGCCTTCATTGCATTCGGCCTGATGGTATTTGGTGTTGAGGAGCCTGAGATGCGCGGAGCTACCAAAAAGGCTGCGCTTACATTTCGTGACGCGGGGCGATTGACCTCCCTCTTCTGGTTTGTGGTGGCAGGTGCCAGCGTGTTGACGCTGGCGAGATTCTCGGAGGCATTCCTGATTCTGCGCTCACAAAACCTCGGGCTCTCGCTGGCATTGGCACCCATGATTTTGGTGGTCATGAATGTCGTCTATGCGCTGTCGTCTTATCCCGCAGGCGTTATTGCCGATAGAGCCGGGCGTATGGGGATTTTGCTTTTCGGTGTCGGCATTTTGGTTGTGGCTGATCTGGTATTGGCTTTTGCTGCCAATATCTGGATGGCACTTGCAGGCGTTATATTGTGGGGCCTGCACATGGGGTTGACGCAGGGACTACTGGCCACGCTGGTTGCTGATACCGCACCGGTTGATTTGCGGGGGTCAGCGTTTGGAATATTCAATCTTGCAGTGGGTATCGCATTGCTGACTGCAAGCGTGGTCGCTGGTGGTTTGTGGGACGTCTACGGACCACAGGCAACGTTTCTGGCG
>JANMEM010000299.1:0-2242 GCA_031376985.1 Hyphomicrobiales bacterium | reverse complement strand
CCATGCCCGACCAATCCATTGGGCATGAAAGGTTGCGGTGAAGCAGGAGCCATTGGTTCGCCACCCGCCGTCATCAACGCCATAACCGACGCTCTGGGCATCAAGGAAATATCCATGCCCGCAACGCCACAAGTGGTCTGGGCCGCTGCCCAAGGCCTGAAGCAAGCCGCAGAATAAGAACGGGGAACATCAAAATGGAAAACTTCAATTACCATCGCCCCGCCAAAGTTGCGGATGCTGTGAAACTGATGAAGAAGGCCAAGGACGGCAAGTTCCTCGGTGGTGGGCACACACTGGTGCCCACCATGAAGCAGGGCTTGGCGTCACCATCTGACATCATCGATCTCTCTGGTATCAAGAGCACTGGCATCAAAGTGACCGCCAAGTCCGTGGTCATTTCGGCGGGGTCTACCCATGCCGAGGTGGCGGCAGACAAAGCGCTCAAGAAAGCCATCCCGGGCCTTTCAGCATTGGCTGGCGGCATTGGCGATCCGCACGTGCGTCACAAGGGCACCATTGGAGGCTCGGTTGCCAACAATGATCCAGCAGCGGATTACCCATCGGCTTGCATGGCTTTGGGAGCGATCATCCACACTGATGCCCGTAAAATTCCGGCTGACAAGTTCTTCACTGGCATGTTCTCAACGGCGCTGAAACCCGCTGAAGTGATAACAGCAGTGGAATTCCCGGTTCCGAAAAAGAGCGGCTATGCCAAGTTCCCCAACCCTGCATCGCTTTACGCCATGGTCGGCGTCTACGTGGCGCAGGACGCGAAAGGTGCAGCCCGTGTGGCAATCACAGGCGCAGGCCCCGGCGTGTTCCGCCACCCCGACATGGAAGCAGCCCTGTCCAAGAGCTTCAAGGAAGATGCCGTTGCAGGCATCAAGACCAAAGCCCGCGGATTGAACGCCGACATGCATGGCTCGGCTGAGTATCGCGCCCATTTGATTGGTGTGATGGCAAAGCGGGCTGTGGCTTCGGCGAAGTAACAAGACACAAACACGGCGCACCCGCTGACCTTGGTTGGCGGGTGTTTTTGTTTAGATTGCTCTCTACAAGCGTCACTTCGGCATAACGCGGAATGACGGCTTTCAGATTTGACGAGTTCAAAAAATGCCTAAAGCCATTCCAACTTCCATCGACGACACCCTGATGCTTCTCAAATCCTCTGGCTATGTCGCGGGTCGCGACCTTGCGACCGTCGTGTTCCTCGCCCTGAAAATGGGCCGACCGCTTTTTCTTGAAGGTGAAGCTGGAGTAGGCAAAACTGAAATCGCCAAAGTTCTGGCAGAAGCGCTTGGCCGAAAACTGATCCGGCTGCAATGCTATGAAGGCCTTGACGTTTCCTCGGCAGTCTACGAGTGGAACTACGCTGCCCAGATGATTGAAATCCGCATGGCAGAAGCATCGGGTCAACTCGACCGAGAGCGCTTGGGAAGCGATGTGTTTGCCGAAAAGTTTCTGATCAAACGGCCCCTGTTGCAGGCTCTGGACGCAGAGGAGGGGGCTGCCCCTATCCTGCTGATCGACGAGTTGGACCGCACCGACGAAGCCTTCGAAGCCTTCCTTCTCGAAGTGCTTTCTGACTTTCAGGTCACCATTCCGGAACTCGGCACCATCAAGGCGAAAGAGCCGCCCATTGTCATCGTCACCTCCAACCGCACCCGCGAAGTACATGATGCCCTGAAGCGCCGCTGTCTTTATCACTGGGTCGGTTACCCTGACGCCGCCCGCGAAGTGGCAATCATCCGGGCGAAACGGCCTGACGCCTCGGAAGCGCTGGCCAAGGAAGTCGTGGCCTTCGTGCAAGCCTTGCGCGGCGGTGACATCTACAAAGCCCCCGGAGTTGCTGAAACACTGGACTGGGTAACAGCGCTGCACGAACTCGACTGCGTCTCGCTGGATCCGCAAATGGTAAACGATACTCTCGGTGTGCTGCTGAAATACCAAGACGACATTGCCCGCATGGAAGGCTCGGAAGCCAAGCGGATATTGAACCAGGTAAAGGAAGAATTGCGGGTGATGGGGCGGTGATATTCGCATGACCATGCAGCTCCCACCCCCCGCTAATTCCAACCGCAAACTCTCGGGCCATCTCGCGGAGAATGTCATGCATTTCGCTCGCGTACTGCGCGAAGCAGGCATTCCCGTGGGCCCGGGCGCAGTACTCGATGCTCTCGATGCTGCCCAAGCTGGCCCCTTGCGCCAACGCGAAGATTTCTATTGGACCCTGCATTCCGTC
>JANMEM010000259.1:0-3152 GCA_031376985.1 Hyphomicrobiales bacterium | reverse complement strand
TTGCGGGCGGGACACAGTTATGAGGATTGAATGAGCATTACCGTTTCCATGCGTTCAGCGCGAAGTCAGGACATGGCGGTTTGTGCTGCCATCGTAAATGACTGGATAGACCAGACTGACTGGATGCCGCGCGTGCACACGCATGAAGCCGTGCTGAAGCATTACGAAGAGGATGAGAAGATCAAGCGTCAAACTATTGTTGCAGTTGATGGCAGCCGTGTCCGGGGTTTTGTGACGCTGACGCGGGATGGTTTCATCACGGCGCTTTACGTTGAAGAAGCTTCGCGCAATCAGGGCATCGGCGGATTGTTGTTGGCCCGGGTCAAACGCGAATTGTCACCTGAGATCAATCTCTATATATTCGAGGCCAATGAAAAGGCGCAGAAGTTTTTCTCGCGCCATGGCTTTGCTGAAATCAACCGCACCACAGGCGACAACGAAGAAAACCTGCCAGACATTTTGATGGAATGGCGTGAATGACAGCACAGACCACAACAGGCAAAACCTCAGTCATCCCGGTTCTCACGGTGTGTCTGGTGTTGCTTGTGGTCTGGTATGTGGCTTGTATTCCCTTGAATGCCGTGGTGGCAGAAGCGAAAATAAAAGCGGCGGGTGGTGGGCTTTATGCGACATTGCATGAATCATGGAATCATAGCCGGGCCGTGATCCCGGCACCGCATCAGATCGTGGTTGAACTCTGGAACACGGTATTCACAATTGCGCCGTGGAAAGTGAAGTCGCTGCTCTTTCATTGCTGGGTCACGCTGTCGTCGACATTGCTGGGCTTTGTGCTCGGAGTATTGCTGGGGATTGTTCTGGCCATCCTCATCGTACATTCGAAAATTTTGTCGAAAGCATTGATGCCGTGGATCATTGCTTCGCAGACGATTCCTATTCTCGCGATTGCGCCGATGATCATTGTGGTGCTGGGGTCAATTGGTCTTACGGGACTTTTGCCGAAGTCGCTGATTTCGATGTATCTGTGTTTTTTCCCTGTCACCATCGGCATGGTGAAAGGTTTGAATTCGCCTGACGTGATCCACCGCGATTTGATGCAGACTTACAATGCGTCACCATCGGAAGTGTTGTGGAAGTTGAGACTTCCCGCATCAGTGCCCTATCTCTTCACGTCGCTCAAGATCGCTATTGCCATTGCGCTCACTGGTGCCATTGTTGGTGAACTGCCAACGGGTGCCGTGGCTGGTATAGGCGCGCGGTTGCTGGTGGGTTCATACAACGGCCTCACCCTGATGATCTGGAGTGCTTTGGTGGCAGCATCGGTGATGGCGGCATTGCTGGTCTGGTTCATCGGTTTTGCTGAGCGGCAAACACTCACGCGCATGGGGGTAAAGCCCGCATGAGGAACCTGCGTGATCTTCTTGCTCCGGCACTTCTGGGCGTTGCCATTCTCATTTTGTGGGAGTTGGCTTGTCGTTTCATTCCCATCTCGCCGATCCTTCTGCCTGCACCTTCTGTGATCTGGCAGCGTCTCATCCATGAAGTGCCGACGCTGCGGCTCGACTTTTTCATGACGGTCATTCAAGCCGTCATTCCCGGCTGGGTTATGGGCTGCAGTGCCGGGCTGATGGTTGCGCTTCTGTGTGACCGTTTTGATTTCCTGAAACGTGGGCTGTTGCCCGTTGGCAATTTTTTTGCTGTGCTGCCGCTGGTTGGTGTGGCCCCCATCATGGTCATGTGGTTTGGCGTCGGCGTTGCTCCCAACATTGCCGTGGTGGTGATCATGACGTTCTTTCCCATGTTCATCAATGCGCTGGCGGGTCTTGAAGCCTCGTCGCATCTGGAGCGGGATTTGATGCGGAGCTATGGCGCAACCTGGGGACAGGCGTTGACGTCGTTGCGACTTCCTGCCGCCATGCCTTTTATTTTTAATGCGTTGAAGATCAACTCAACACTGGCCATGATCGGGGCCATCGTGGCAGAGTTTTTTGGAACACGGATAGCGGGCATGGGCTTTCGCATTCAAACCGGGTCTGGCAGTCAAAGCCTTGATCTGGTCTGGGCCGAAATTGCCATGGCCGCCGTCACGGGGTCGATGTTCTACGGACTGCTCGTTCTGGCCGAACGCAAAACAACATTCTGGCATCCGTCTTATCGAACGTAAGACGTATATTTGTAACTTTAACAGGGAGACTACACCATGAAAAAATATCTGATGGCCGCAGCCGCTGCCACAGCCTTGCTTGCCTCCGCCAATGCGGCGATGGCCGAAAAAGTAACACTGCAATTGAAGTGGGTGACGCAGGCACAGTTTGCCGGTTACCTCGTGGCGCAAGCCAAAGGCTTCTACAAGGAAGCCGGGCTTGAAGTTGAAATCAAGCCAGGTGGACCAGACATCAACCCGCAGCAGGTTCTCGCCGGAGGCGGCGCTGACGTTGTTGTAGACTGGATGCCATCAGCCCTGGCCACGCGTGAAAAAGGCCAGGCTGTTGTCAATATCGCCCAGCCGTTCAAGCGTTCCGGCATGATGCTGACCTGCCGCGCTGAAACCGGCATAAAGGCACCGGAAGACTTCAAGGACAAGACACTGGGCGTATGGTTCTTCGGCAATGAATATCCTTTCATGAGCTGGATGTCGAAACTCGGTTACAAGACCGATGGATCGGCAGGTGGTGTGAAAGTCATCAAGCAGGGCTTCAACGTGGACCCGCTGATTCAAAAGCAGGCTGATTGTGTGTCCACCATGACCTATAACGAATATTGGCAGGTGATTGATGCGGGCATTCCGGCTGACCAACTTGTGACCTTCAAATATGAAGACCAGGGTGTAGCGACGCTGGAAGATGGTCTCTATGTGATGGAAGACAAGTTGAAGGATCCGGCTTTCGTTCACAACATGGCGATGTTTGTGAAGGCGTCCATGAAGGGCTGGGATTATGCCCGCGCCAATAATGACGAAGCTGCACAGATTGTTGTTGACGCCGACACTACAGGTGCCGCCGCCATCGACCACCAGAAGCGCATGATGGGCGAAATCTCGAAGCTGACGGAAGGCTCGGATGGTTCGCTTGATGTAGCCTCGGCTGACCGCACAGTGGCGACGTTGCTGGCGTCCGGTGGTGATGCTCCGGTGATCACCAAGGCACCTGCGGGTGCGTGGTCTCCGGTGGTAACAGACATGGCCAAGGGCATGT
>JANMEM010000235.1:0-12621 GCA_031376985.1 Hyphomicrobiales bacterium | reverse complement strand
GACACTCGGCAGTTTGCGCTTCGTGACCATGTCGAAGGCCTGCTGGATCGGCAGGTGCTGCGTCTCCCGCGCAATTTCCTTGATACAGGCATAAACCAGTGGTGGCCCCTCCGCGAGTTGGGCAGCCAAGGCGCGGGCGCGCATCATGAGTTGGTCTGCGGCAACGATTTCGTTGATGATGCCCCAATGCTTGGCCTCTGCCGTATCAATGCGACGGCCCGTAAACAGCATTTCCATGGCCACATGGTGCGGAATATAACGCGGCAGTTTGATGGTCGCTGCATCGGCCACGGTGCCGGAATTGATTTCGGGTAGGGCGAAGGTGGCATGTTTGGCAGCAATGATGATGTCGCAGGCGATCATGATCTCAAAGCCACCGCCAAACGCCAGACCATTGACGGCGCAGATGACAGGCTTGTTCAACCCCTTCAATTCCTGCAGGCCGCCAAATCCACCTACGCCATAATCTGAGTCCGGAGCTTCGCCTTGCGCTGCTGCCTTCAAATCCCAGCCGGGGCAAAAGAACTTTTCGCCCGTCGAGGTGAGAATGGCAACGCGCAAGTCCGGGTCATCGCGGAAAGATGCGAAGGTTTCTCCCATGATGCGGGATGTTGCGGCATCAATGGCATTGGCCTTGGGTCGGTCAATGATGACTTCGAGAACGGGGCCTCGTCGTTCGGTTTTGATCGGGCTCGTCATTGTTGTTTCCTCATTTTGATCAAGGCATCAACCGCCACTGCACTTTTTGGCAATACCAGTAGCGGATTGACGTCGAGCTCTTCCAACGTATTTGCATGAGCAGCCGCAAAGTTGGCTACGGCTTCGACGGCGGCGATCACAGCGTCTGCATCGCCGGATTTGCCGCGGAAGCCTTCGACCAATTTCCAGACTTTGAGGGATTTGAGTGCGGTTTCGATTTCGCTGCGGTTGGTGGGCAAGAGGAGGGTGGCAGAGTCTTGCAGCAGCTCTGTGAGAATGCCGCCAGCACCGACAACAAGGCCCAAGCCAAATTGTGGATCGCGGGTGATGCCGATGATGAGTTCGGCGACAGCACCTGTGACCATGCGTTCGACGAGGAGTTCATCGGAGAGTTTTGCCAGATGTTTTGCTGCGGCCTCGACTTCGTCATGGGACTTCAGATTGAGAGCGACGCCGCCTGCTTCGGTTTTGTGCGCGATAGTGTTGCATGAGACTTTGAGTGTGACGGGGTAGCCCAGTTTTTCTGCGGCGTTTGCGGATTCTGTGGCCTTGCAGGTGACACCTTCGGGAACAGAGAGACCGAAACCGGCCAGCAATTGTTTGGCTTCGCGCTCCTTCAACATACGCGATGGCGCGTCGATCAAATGAGGGGCGTTGAGGGTGGGCTGTGCGTGTGTGGATGCTTGCGCCACGCCAACCTTCGCCGCATTTTCAAAAGCCGTCAGCGCGTCGTCCAGACTCAGCATAGGTGCAACACCGGCGGCCAGAAGTTCTTCGGCCAAATCCAGCGGCATGCATTCGGGCAGTGTTGCCACCACAGCGGCGCGGGCGTTGTTGTTGAGTGCGGCCTGTTTGAAGGCGCGGGCCGCCACGTACCAGGCTTCTGGGTTCATGGGCGGTGACGGAGCGTCCAGGATTAGCATGCCAACATCAAATCCGCCAGAAAGTGTGGCAGAGAAGGTTGCGGTCAGCTTGTCCATCTGGTTCCAGATGAAGGTGTGATAGTCTAGCGGGTTCGAAACCGTGACGAGTTCGGAGAGTGTATCGCGGACCCGGACTGTTGTTTCTGCTTCGAATGCAGGGAAGGACACGGCGCGGTTCATAGCAAGGTCGGCGGCGAGTGCTGCCTCTCCTCCTGAACATGAGAGGGAGACAAGCTTTGCGCCGTTGATTGCGGCGAGGTGCAGGAATTTCAACGTTTCGACGAAGGACGTGATGCTGTGACAGCGGGCAACACCGTGACGTTTGAACAGGGCGTCGTAGAGTGAGTCAGCGCCTGCCAATGATGACGTGTGGCTCATGGCCACTTTCGCACCCTGTTCAGATTTTCCGGTTTTCAAAATCACAACCGGCTTTTTACGAAGCCGCGCCGCTTCACAGGCAGCGGCAAAGGCGGGCAAATCATTGAGGCCCTCGACGTGCAATGCGATGGCGGTGATGCGGTCATCGGCGCTGAGGAAATCCACCATACGCGCCATGTCAACATCGGCCTGATTGCCGATGGCGAAAACGGCCGCGAGGGGGAGTGCCCGGCGGGTGAAGGTCATGTTGCAGGCAATGTTGCCAGACTGGGTGATGATGGCGATGCCGCGTTCCAGCGGCTTGATGCCATGTTCATCCGGCCAGAGAGCAACACGGCTCAAGCCATTGACAAAGCCGTAACAATTTGGCCCGAGCAGGGGCATGCTACCAGCTGCGGCGAGGAGTTCCTTTTGCAAATGACCGTCGCCGGTTTCGGCAAAGCCGGAGGCATAGATCACGGCACCACCGCAGTCTCTGGCGCGGAGTTGTCGGACAATGTCGATGGTGGCTTCGCGTTTGACGGCGATGAAGGCCGCGTCGATAGAACCTTCGATATCAGCAACTGATTTCACGGTTCTGACGCCGCTGATCTCATCGCGCTTTGGATGAACGGCGTGGATGTTTCCCTGAAAACCAAATTCACGGCAGCGGTGGATGGCAATGGCACATTCATTGCCACCGATGAAGGCGATCGATGTTGGAAAGATGAGACGTGCGAGGGACATTATCCCCCCAAGGGCCTGAGCAATGCACGACTGATAATATGCCTCTGAATCTCGCTCGTCCCCTCCCAAATCCGCTCCACCCTTGCATCGCGCCAGATGCGTTCCAGCGGCAGGTCACTCATCAAGCCCATGCCGCCGTGAATCTGGATCGCCTCGTCGGCGATGAAGGCCAAAACCTCTGTCGCCTTCAATTTCGCCATGGCCATGTCCATGTCCGTGACGGTGCCTTGGTCAACTTTCCAGGCGGCTTCACGGGTCAACAAATCTGCGGCTTTCAGTTCCATGGCCATGTCGGCGAGTTTGAATGAGATGCCCTGGAACTTGCCGATTTGCTGGCCGAATTGTTCGCGGTCCACGGCCCATTTCAACGCCAACTCCAGCGCCCTCTCGGCGCGGCCCAAGCATGTTGATGCGACTTGCAGACGGGTGGCGCCCAGCCAGGAATTGGCAACCTCAAAGCCTTTGTGCACTTCGCCCAGCACGTGTGACGTGTGCACGCGGCAGTCGTTGAATTCGAGAATGTTGTTGGCATAACCGCGATGCGACACGTTTTTGTAGCCGTCGCGCACCGTGTAGCCGGGTGTTCCCTTGTCAACGAGAAAGGCCGTGATCAGTTTCTTTTTGCCGCGCGAGGTTTCTTCTTCACCTGTGGCTGCAAACAGGATGACGAAATCCGCTTCGGCAGCATGGCTAATGAAATGTTTCACACCATTGATGATGAAATCATCGCCATCCTTTCGGGCGAAGGTTTTCATGCCGCGCACGTCAGAGCCGACGCCGGGTTCCGTCATGGCGAGGCAATCGATTTTCTCACCGGTGACGGAGGGCAGGAGATAATTTTCGCGTTGGTCACCAACACAGGCCATGAGAATGTTGGACGGGCGAGACACGCAATTCCAG
Organism: Hyphomicrobiales bacterium; assembly: GCA_031376985.1. Taxonomy (GTDB): domain Bacteria; phylum Pseudomonadota; class Alphaproteobacteria; order Rhizobiales; family Aestuariivirgaceae; genus Aestuariivirga. Next base: position 8,995 of record JANMEM010000235.1, on the reverse strand, counting down.
TGCAATGCATAATTGGCGCGGCCCAGTTCTTTTTCGTAGAGACACCATGTCAATGTATCAAGGCCTGCACCACCGACTTCGGCTGGCATATTGGCAGCGTATAGACCAGCGGCAATGGCCTTGGCTTTGATCTCGGCGCGGAGCTCCGGGCGGAGGATGCCAGTCTCCTCCACCTCCTTTTCATGCGGGTATAGTTCATTGGCCACGAAGTCTTTCGTGGTTTTGATGATCATCTGTTGTTCTTCAGAAAGGGAGAAATCCATGGAGTTACTTTATGTGAAAGGTTTCGATATGGCCATCAATGGCGATGTCCTGGCCATTGATCATGAAGGCGGCGGGGCTGGCGAGGTAGAGACAGAGAGCCGCTATTTCCTCAGGCTCGGTGAAGCGGGTGAGGGATTGTTGGCTGACCAGTTCGGCTGCAACGATTTGTGATCCGACCCCGCGCAAGTTGGCTTCACCCTCGATCACTTTATTAATGCGTTCGCCGCGCACGGCACCTGGGCAAATGGCGTTGCAGCGCACATTGTAGGAGCCCAGTTCAATAGCGAGGGATTTCGTCAAACCGATGACGCCCCACTTGGCGGCGGCATAGGGTGTGCGATGGCCGAAGCCGAATTGCCCGGCGTTGGATGACATGTTGATGATGAGGCCGTTGCGTTGTGCCTTCATCACGGGTGCGGCACGGCGGGCACAGAGGAATTGCGCGTCAAGGCAGACTGCAATGCAGTCGCGCCATTCCGCCAGTTCAATATCGTCAATGGGTGCGGTTGGACCTTTGATGCCCGCGTTGTTGACCATGACATCAAGCCCGCCCAAATCGTCCAGGGCATCATCAAACCATGCGTCAACTTCCGCTTCACTCTGCACGTCAACACGGGTGGCTGCGATATCGGGGAAGTCTTCGCGGAAGGCGTCGAGGGCTTCTTCGTTCATATCGCAGATGTGCACGCGCGCTCCGCCCTCGTGAAAGGCTTTGGCAATGGCGCGGCCAATGCCCGTGGCTGCTGCGGTGATCATGACGCGTTGGGACATAGCTACTCCTTCAAGCGTTCGCTTCAATCATGGCCTTAATCTTTGTCGCCTTCTCAAAATGGTCGAGCTTATGAGTCATAATCCACCACGTCGCAGCTTCAAATAGTGTTTCAGGATCATCATTTTTATTCTTGAAGAACGCGTAAAATGACAATCCAACAGTCGTTCCTTTTTGGGCGATTTTTTCATCGCATATTCCAATGAATTTTTCTCTGAGTTCTTTTTTCATGTCTTCTTTTTTCGTGCTTTCAATTCCCGATCCAACACCAATCCAGACCCAATTTTATGCTTGCGGAACAGCTTCATCATATCCACCAATATCGCGTTGCGCTTGGCTTCTATCGCAGCCACGGCGCGGCCTTCGGCTTGGGTCTCGCAGCCTTCCACCAAACGCTTTTCCAACGCTTCATTCCATTGCGGAAATTTGAGATCGGTCCAATCCAGTTCCAAAGTCGGGTCAAATTGTTTGAAATCGCGCATGCCGCCGGGGCCACCTGCCACGTGATAGGTCAGGAACGAGCCCATGAAGGCCCTGCGCATTCCGGCGGAATAGACAATGGAATCATCAATATCCCCGGTACTCGCAATATCTTTGTTGAGGATATGAAGCGACTCACGCCACAGCGCTTCTTGCAAGCGGTCACAAACATAACCCATGATTTCTCTTTTGAGGCGCAGCACCTGCATGCCAATGGCTTCGAAGTATTCGCCTGCACGGTCCATTGCGTCGACGGAGGTCTTTTCGCCCGGCACGGTTTCAACCAGCGGTAATAAATACACCGGATTGAACGGGTGACCAATAACGACGCGTTCGGGGTGTTTGCATTGGGATTGCAGATTGGTTGGCAGGAAGCCTGAAGAGGACGAGGCAATGATTACGTCAGGCCGTGACATCGCATCAATATCGCGGAACAATCTGATTTTCAGGTCTTCGCGTTCGGGTGCGCATTCGTGGATGAAGTCGGCCTTTGATGCCATCTCTGCGAGATTCGTGGTGAAGCTCAGTTTGCCTTTTTTGATGGGCTTACCAAGAAGCGCTTCCAGCGAAGGCCAAGCGGTTTTGATTTGGTCTTTGAGTTTGGCTTCTGCAGTGGGTGACACATCAAATGCGATGACATTGTAACCGCGGAATAGCAGACGCGCCGCCCAGCCAGCGCCGATCAAACCAGTGCCTGCAATACCAACAGTTTTGACGTTCATATTTTCAGCCCCAGAATGGCGCGACCCTCGTCAGGTGTGGCAACCCGCGTTCCCACAATCTCGATCAGCTTCGCGGCTTTTTCGACCAATGCTCCATTGGTAGCGAAGACGCCCTTTTCGAGATAGAGGTTGTCTTCCAATCCCACACGCACATGGCCGCCCAGTACCACTGATTGCGCAACGGCTTGCATCTGATTGCGGCCAATGCCGAAGCTGGCCCACACGGCACCTTCCGGCAGTTGTGATTTTTGATAGGCCATGGTTTCAGTGTTGAAGGGCGCACCCCACGGAATGCCGAGGCAGAGTTGATAAAGCGGCGGGCCGTCAATCAGTCCTTCCTTCACCATTTGATTGGCGAACCACAAATTACCGCTATCAAAGATTTCCATTTCCGGCTTCACGCCGTAGGATTTGATAAGGGCTGCTTGCTGGCGCAGTTGTGTCGGGGTTTGGATGAGGACGGACTGCCCATCACCAAAATTCAATGTACCGCAGTCGAGTGTGCAGATTTCTGGCGTGAGTTCCTTGACGTGCAGCAGGCGTTCCAGTGGCCCAACACAATCGGTGCCCTCACCAAAGTCCAGCGGCTTTTCACCCTCACCGATGACCACGTCTCCGCCCATTCCGGCCGTAAGATTGATGATGACATCGGTATTCTTTGCACGGATACGTTCCATGACCTCGCGGTAGAGGTCAACGCGGCGGGAGCCTTTGCCCGTGGCTATATCGCGCACATGGCAGTGGACAACCGTGGCCCCGGCACCGGCTGCCTCCAGAGCCGAAGTGGCGATTTGTTTAGGCGTGACGGGAACATTGGGGCTCTTTCCCACGGTGTCGCCCGCGCCGGTGATGGCACAGGTGATGATGACTTTTGGCTGCATGTTGCTCCTCCGAGACACACAGGTTAGCTGGTCGCCTTCGTGCTGGCGAGTATGCAGCCGTCACTGGCCTGTTCAAATGCGTCAGCTGGCCTTGTCATCAGTTCTGATTGCGGTAGTGTGGTCTGGGTAGTGGCGGAATCGGCGATGGCAGAAATTGGACAGACATTGATAATCGTGGCAGCATTGTCTGCACCCTTTAACGTGCCCGAACCCGTGCGCACCAATTGGTGCACGCCCGGATACACGGTGATGATCCCAGATGGACGCGAAGGTGTTGTGTCTTCTGTTGACGGAGACATTTGCCGGATTATTACGGACGGTGAAGCCTATGTTACACCTCTGCCGCATTTCATTGTGGAGCCGATCTATCCGCAGAAATTTGCAGCGCGGGCGTATCGCTGAGGTTGATTGACGGGCGCTGTATGTGAGCGCATAGTCCGAAACTGAGGGGGCATTTGAACACTTGAATGGAGTGCGCGATGCCCAAAATTTTTCAAATTGCTGCGTTTGCTGTTGTAGTCTTTGCCGGAAGTTCCTTCCCGGCTTTTGCAGACGATAAGAGTTTTGATCATCCCAAATACAAAAAACTGGCCTTGGACTGGTGCAAAGGCTACGCCACGGATTGTGGAAAGCCTGCTGCTGACGCTTGGTGCGTCAATCAGGGTTATGAGTCGTCATCGCATTTTTCAAAATGGGAAGATGCCGGAGAACCCACGCGGATCATTTCAAACAACCAGATTTGTGATCAGGCAGATTGTGACAGTTTCACCGAAATCAGCTGTCACAAAGGTGGCGACGAAGCCGAGGGCGAAAGCGGTGGATATGGTGATGAAGACAAGGACCAAGTTCACTATGCTGAACCCATGGCTGGCAAGCGTCGTCTCGACTGGTGCTATTCATATGGCGTTGATTGCGGAAAGCCTGCAGCTGACTATTACTGCAAAACCAATGGCCATGATCACGCAGTGGAATTCAAGATCGACGAGCATATTGACAAGACCCGCATCCTACATTCCGGGGAAAAATGCACGGATCAGAATTGCAATGGCTTCAAATATATCGACTGCGAATGAACTGATTGCAGGCGGGTGCCTAGGCCCCCGCCTGCCATTGCTTGATTGCGTCCAGCGGCCAGAGCAACATGATGATGTTGAGAGTTAGGTTGTCGCGGATGATGTAACCCACCGCCAATTCGAAAATAACTGCGAGTGATATGGTCGCAACTACAGGCAAGCGCGATGCGATGAAGAAGCCCAGCATCATCGAAAGAATATCACTGACTGAATTCAACACACTGTCGCCAAAATAATCGAGCGAGATGGTCGCTTCGCGATAGCGGTTGATGATGAAGTCGGTGTTCTCGAACACCTCCCAGGCACCTTCAATGCACGTGGCGAGTGCGAGCTTTATTGCAAAGCTCCAGCGTGGGCCGATGAGATGCATCAGGCCGTAAAAAATGAAACCGTGGATGATATGGGAAAATGTGTACCAGTCTGAAATGTGTTGCGAGTTTTCAGAACTGTTGACCACACCGTGCCAGAGTTTGACGTAACCGCATTTGCAAATGGGCTCGCGGCCCACGCCAAGCAGGATGATGGCGAAGATAATGGTGAGGGCGAAAGGCCAGAACAGAGGCGGCAGGCGGGGGCGGGTTGGTTGCATGGTCCGAGCTTGTATCCCGTTTGATTGAAAACATCAAAACAGGGGACGTCACCCCGGCAGTCGCTGAGGTGTCGCACTGTGTTTACTTCACTACGGTAAACCGGGTGGCCATGCCGAGTTCGAAATGGCTCTTGTGGTTGCAGATCAAGGCATAGGTTACGCCGGGTTTGAGTGTTGCCTTGAGCACACCCTTGTCGCCTGGCTTCAAGCCGCCGGCTTCGCCAAGAGTCTCGAGCTTGCCTTCGTCGACGCGATGCTTTTTCGTGTCGGCCGCGATCTTTTGATCTGGTGATTTGAGAGCCACCAAGATGACTTCATGGTCTGTGCCGATGGCGTCGTTGGAAACGTCAAACTCAACAGCACCAGCTTTGATAGTCGTTATATCCAGTTTCACCGACATCGGTTGATCGGCTTCGCCGAGCAGTGATACGTGAATGATTTGCGGCGTAACAGCGGCAAAGGCAGCTGACGACAGTGCGAATACAAGTGTTGCGGCGCAAAGGCCGCGGGTAAACATCGACATATTGAATTCCTTTTAATTGACAGTCCGCGTTACAAATCGTTCGCCGCAGTACAAGGCCTACATGCCATTCAAAACCCGACGAGATTTTGACAGAAACGTGGAGGTGAAATTACATCGGTGTAAGGTTCAGCACTTGGTGGAAGCAACCAACTTGGTCTAGAACCCCGCCCATGCGCTTTCCTGACCACTTTCTTGACCAGATCCGCCAGCGGGTGAATATCTCATCTGTTGTCGGGCGGCATGTGCAGTGGGACCGGCGCAAGTCCAATCCCGGCAAAGGGGATTTCTGGGCCTGTTGTCCGTTTCATTCGGAGAAGTCGCCCAGCTTTCACGCCGATGACAGGAAGGGTCGTTACCATTGCTTTGGCTGCAAGGCCTCGGGCGATGTGTTCTATTTCCTTGTCGAAAAGGCGGGGCTCAAATTTCATGAGGCGGTGGAGCAACTGGCGTCGGAAGCCGGTTTGCCGATGCCGGAATATTCTCCGGAAGATGCAAAACGCGAGGAAGTCCGCGCCAGCCTTTATGATGTGATGGAAATTGCTGCAAAACTATTTCAATCTGAATTGCAATCGTCCCATGGCGCAAAGGCTCGTGGTTATTTAGCGGACCGCGATCTCGGGCCAGCAATACAAAAAGAATTTGGCATTGGTTATTCTCGCGATGATCGTGGCTGGTTGAGGAATGAATTGGCGTCGGCGAACGTTCCACTTGATCAAATGATCGAAGCAGGGCTGGTCATAGCAGGCGATGACATTCCCGTGGCCTATGACCGCTTTCGTGATCGCGTGATGTTTCCCATCCGGGATGGTCGGGGCAGGGTGATTGCTTTTGGAGGACGGGCGCTGAGCAAGGATGTGCCTGCGAAATATCTCAACTCGCCGGAAACGCCGATCTTCAGCAAGGGCGAGGTGCTTTATAATTTCGACAAGGCCCGTGCCGTGGCGCACCAGAAGGGCAACATCATTGCGGTGGAAGGTTATGTGGATGTGATTGCCATGCACCGCGCTGGCCTTTTCGAAACTGTGGCACCTTTGGGGACTGCGCTCACCGAAAGCCAACTCGCAATTTTATGGCGCACGGCTGCGGAACCTGTTTTGTGTTTCGATGGTGACAGCGCTGGGCAGAAGGCAGCTTATCGTGCACTTGATATTGCATTGCCACTTTTGCAGCCGGGCCATTCATTGCGCTTTGCATTTTTGCACGATGGCAAAGACCCGGATGACCTGTTGCGCAGTGAGGGTGCTGATGCCTTGAAGGCAGTGGTCAGTGCGGCACTGCCCATGGTTGATGTGTTGTGGAACCGGGCGCTTGAAACCAATGATCGTTCAAGCCCAGAGCGCAAAGCGGCGTTTGAAAAAGACTTGCGCATGCTGGCTTCGACCATCGGCGATGATGGTGTAAAGCGGCATTACCTTGATGAGTTGGCAGAGCGCTTTCGCAAACAGCGCGGTGGTGGCCAAAGTGACTGGCGCAGGCCGCAAACAGGTCGCACGGGTGGCTTTTCCGCACGTTTTTCACCCAATGGCCGACGCCTGAAAGACTGGGAAATTCCCGGCTCTGCGTCACATTCCCTTAAAAATGCTGCCTCAAAATTGGGGGGTGGAGATGCGACGACACGCCGTGCGGGGATGATTGTTCTGACTTTTATCAATCATCCCAACATGTTACGTGATTTTTGGGAAGATTTTGCAGGTGTGGAATTGGGGATTCCGACGCTTGACTCTGTCCGTACACTGATTCTAGAAGCGGCATCCCTTGAAACGGCCCTTGAACCGGACGCTTTGAAGGGCCACCTGATCGGAAGAGGGTTTGGCGATGTGCTGGACCAGCTTGAAACCCAGGCGAAGCGTTTGAATGAGTGGTTCTTGGGTCCAGCGGCTGCACCAGATGATGCCCGGACAGGCCTCCGCCAGATGATCGCCCTCCACCGGAAAACTGTCACGCTTGATCGTGAGTTGAAGGCGGCTGAAACCGCGTTCGCCAACGATCCGACCGACGAAAACCTGATCGCCCTGACTGTGGTGCGTGAAGAGTTGCTGTCGACCCTTGGTTCTGAAGCCCTTGTTCCGGGGTTTGGTGCCGCATCGGGCCGGGACAGCGACCCGACATCTTGATCAAGCCTCGACTGGTTTGGTTAAGCCGCAATTAAGAGCCGAATCAGTAACTATGCCTCTCGAATCGATTTCGGGCCGTTTCACGCGGCTCAACCGCTAAGGATTTGCCCATGGCCCGCCCGCCCAAAGATACGTCGCCCACACCACAACAAGAGCCGGATGAAAAGCCTGCCGTTGAGGATGGCAATACGGAAGCTGAAGTGCCTGATGCTGGCCAGGATTCGCCCCTGCTTGACCTGACCGATGCTGCCGTCAAACGCATGATCAAGACGGCGAAGGCACGTGGTTACGTGACTCTCGATGAACTTAACGCCGTGTTGCCGTCTGACGAAGTAACATCGGACCAGATTGAAGACATCTACGGCATGCTGGCCGAGATGGGCATTACCGTTGTCGAGTCAGAAGAAGAAACTGAAAACGTCGTGGCCAAGGTGGAGGAGGAATCGAGCTCCACCGAAATCATGAAGGTGGATGCGCCAAAGCTTCCCGCCGACCGCACCGACGATCCCGTGCGCATGTATCTGCGCGAAATGGGTGCTGTGGAGTTGCTGTCGCGCGAAGGCGAAATTGCCATCGCCAAGCGCATTGAAGCTGGCCGCGAAACCATGATCGCGGGCCTCTGCGAAAGTCCGCTGACTTTCCAGGCCATCATCATCTGGCGCGATGAATTGAACGAGGGGAAAATTCTCCTCCGCGACATCATCGATCTCGAAGCCACTTACGCTGGCCCCGATGCGAAACAAAATCAGGCCGTGGCCACGCCTATGCCTTATGTGCCGCCAAAGGAAGAGGTGCGGAAGCAAGCCGAGCTGAAGCGCGAAGCCGCCAAGAAAATTGAAGCCAAGCGCACAACGCCAGCACCCGTGCGCCGGGGTGATGACGACGACTATTCCGACGTGTTGTCACCGGAAGATTTCGACAAGCCCAACGTGGAAGAAGAAGAAGACGACGAGGGCGATGACCTTGGCGTGTCACTGTCGGCCATGGAAATCGAGCTCAAGCCCAAGGTGCTTGAAGTCTTCGACGAAATTGCGCGACTCTATAAATCGCTGCGAAAGTTGCAGGATCAGGAAGTGACTGAGGGAGAAGGCCTCACGCCATCGCAGGAACGCCGCTACAAGAAATTGCGCGACGATATCATTGTGATGGTGAAATCGCTGGCGCTCAACAATGCGCGTATCGAAGCGCTGGTGGATCAGCTCTATGATATTTCAAAGCGCCTCAACATGCTTGAAGGCCGCCTGATGCGTCTGGCTGAAACCTATCGTGTGCCGCGTGATGAATTCCTGAAAGAATATCAGGGCAATGAACTCGACAGCGAATGGCTGAAGCGCGTGGGCCGTCTGGTCAAGCATGGCTGGAAAAAGTGGGTCAACGACGAAAAGGATTCGATTGTAGTTCTGCGCGATGAAATTTTTGAATTGGCGTCAGCCACCGGTTTGCAGATTCAGGAATTCCGCTCCATCGTCGGCAAGGTGCAAAAAGGCGAACGCGAAGCCCGCATCGCCAAGAAGGAAATGGTGGAAGCCAACCTGCGCCTCGTAATTTCGATTGCGAAAAAATACACCAACCGCGGTTTG
>JANMEM010000230.1:0-3853 GCA_031376985.1 Hyphomicrobiales bacterium | reverse complement strand
GCTTCTGATTTCATGTCCAACCTTTTCCATCGAGTCCGTCATTCCGGCGAAAGCCGGAATCTGATTGCTAAAGACCCCGGCCTTCGCCGGGGTGACGGTTTTGTTTGAGATTAGTGAGAAACTTTCACCCGCGTCAAAGGGCAAGCGACGGCGGCGTGTTGGATTACGACACGGGCTTTCGGAAATAAACCGTAGTGCCACCACCCGGAAACGGGATTTCCGCGTAGTTTTCAAAGCCCGAGCGGTCATACAAGGCGAGGTTTGCCACAAAGGCCTTGTTGGTGAGCAGGCGCAATTCAGGAAGGCCGGACGCTTTCGCGAGGTTTTCAGCGTGATGGAGCATTTGACGGGCGAGGCCTTGTCCCTGATGGCTCTCTGCCACTGCGATATTTTCTATATAGAGATGATCTGACTTCGGGATCATTTCGATCAGGGCCACAAGTTTCCCGTCTTGCTCCAACACATCAATCCAGTGATGTGCGACGGCCTTTTCATAATCAGCCTGCATGGGCATGGGTTCACGCCCGATGACGGGAATCCATTTGGCATAGACATCACGGGTCAGTTGTCGAACGGTTGCCGCATCAGCTTTGCCGGCCCGGCGGAACAACAGTTTGACAGTACGGAGGTTGCAATGATGTATAATGAAAAGCGATAGTGCCGAGACATCGTCGCGGTCAAAGGCCGGGACAGTGGAATCAGTCAATGTGCCGTTTGCTGCTACGGCAACAATCGTCGGGTCATTGCCTGCCAGCACAGGATGATTGAGTTCCACATTGCGCACTTCGATCTTGTCATGGGCATCGCGCTTGTAACCTTCAACAATCACCAGATCGCAAGACTTGAGTTGTGCCAGCACTTTTTGCAGCGAGGGCGGTTCTTGCCCGCGCAATTCATGGATGATGGCTGTACGTTCACTTGAGATGACCGCGACTTCAGATGCGCCTGCCTTGCGGTGGCGGAAAGAGTCGCGGCCTTCGTGGTCAATGTCGAAGGAATGGTGGGCGTGTTTGACGGTGGAGACTTTGTAGCCTTGTGCGGTGAGGTGGCGCACCAATTTTTCAACAAGCGTGGTCTTGCCCGAGTTCTTGAAACCTGCAACGCCGATGACTTTCATACGCCCCTCGCGATCAGTTCGGCCTCGGCCAAATCTTCAGGGGTATTGATGTTGAAAAACGGATCGTGGGGCATAGCGGCCCAAACCACTTTCTCGGCTTTTGCCTTGCCTGCGAAATCCTGGACGCGGCGCAGGCCTTCAGTCTCGATCAAACGGCCCAGCGGCTTGGCCATGGCTGTAGTCCAGATGCCTGTGAGGTAGTGGTCCTGTCCGCCACTGCGGGCGATGGCGGCGCCTGTCACTCGCCCGGCCTCAAGCAAACTTTCTACCAGATCGAGCGGCAGAAAAGGCGCGTCGGATGGAACCGAAACAACAGCATCGAAACCACGGTTCGCGCCGTAGTAAAGTGAAGCCTGCAAACCTGCGAGCGGTGTTCCAACATCAGTCAATATATCTTCAATGACAATCGTCTTTGTTGAAGCAAAACGTGCAGGATCGCCGTTGGCATTGATAATCACCTCATCAACCTGAAAGCGCAGGCGTGAGAGGGTGCGGTCCAGCAATGTTGCTCCGTCGAGCAGAATAAAACTCTTCTCGCGTCCACCCATGCGGGTCGAGTGACCGCCCGCTATTATAGCTCCAAGAATTTTCATGCGTGCGGGTAAAGCCGGTTGGGCGGGATGACGATTTTGATGGTGTCACCCGACTTCACGTCGCCTTCGCGCTCGACCCAGGCCGTGACACCACGCTTGTGCGTGGCGGCTTCCACAACTTTGAACTGTATGCCAGGGTGATGGCGTTCCACTATTTTGGCAATCTGGCTGCATGGCGCATTTTCCATGTCCACCACCAGTGTTGCACCTGAGGGAAACTGCAGACGGGTTGAGGGTGGCAGAAGGGTGAAATCCGGAATGCCTGCCACCACCATGTTTGCTCCGAACCATGAAGGGTCAATGGCCGGAATGGCGAGACGTTTTGCTATGTCGTACAGTTCTTCCTGTGCGAGAATGGTGATCTGCCTGACATTGCGAATGTCGATGTCGCGCTTGTAAAGCGGCAATGTGCGGCTGTCGGATTTACGGGTCAGACCCGTATGGCAATCTCCTTCCGGACCGGAAAACAACAGGCGCAGGCTATTGGTTTCAGTCTTCTCAAAACCCTTGTCCCGTGACGGGCGCGACAAGACTTGGGTCACGCGGCCCTGGAACGGCAAAATCTTCAACAGTGCCATATGGCATCTCCCTTAAGGTTTCCCTATACGATCAGACCATGAGCGACAACCCACCCGAACAGTTACTGGATGTCACAGAATTGCTGTGTCCGCTTCCCGTGCTGAAGGCGCGGAAACGGCTTCAAGACATGGAGAGCGGTTCTGTGCTGCGTGTGGTCGCAACGGACCCGATGTCCGCCATCGACATGCCGCATTTCTGCACCGACCAGGGCCACACCATGCTCAGTCACAAAACAGTAGACCGCCACCAGATTTTCAGGATCAGACGCAAATGACATATGACTTCGGGACTTTCAATAATTGGGGTCCGCTCAAAAAAGTTGCCGTGCGCAGGCCGCAGGAGGCCTTTGTTTCAGACGCGAAAATTGATGCGGAATGGAAAGACCTGAACTTCCATTCCCGGCCTGACCTTGGCAACGCACGTGACGAATTCGAGCAGGTTGACAGACTGTTGAAGTCGACGGGGGCTGAAGTCATCCATTTGCCGGGCGGTGAAGGCCTCACGCTGGATTCGCTCTATACCCATGATGCACTCGTGGTGACCCCTCGCGGACTGGTCCGACCACGGATGGGCAAACTACAACGCCGGAACGAAGCTGCCATCAACGGCGCAGCACTTGAAAAACTGGGACTGCCGATTGCAGGTGACATTACGGGCGACGGGAAACTTGAAGGCGGTGATCTGGTCTGGCTGGATCGTCACACGCTGCTGGCAGGTGTGGGCTACCGCACCAATGTAGAGGGCTGTCGCCAGTTGCAAAAGCTCTGTGGTGATGATGTTGAAGTGCTTTGGTTTGACATGCCCCACTACAAGGGTCGCACTGATGTGTTCCACCTGATGTCGACCTTGAGTCCGCTCGACAAGGATCTGGCCGTTGTCTACCTGCCGCTGATGGCGGCGCGACTTGTTGAAATTCTGGAACATCGCGGCATTGGGTTTGTGCATGTGCCAGATGCGGAATTCGACACAATGGGTTGCAATGTGCTGGCACTCGGGCCCCGTCACGCGATGAGTGTCGCGGGCAATCCGGAAACTGTGAAACGCATGCAGGCTGCCGGCGTAAAGGTGGAGGTCATTAACGGCACGGATATCTGTCGCAAAGGCGAAGGTGGTCCCACCTGCATGACAAGACCGCTGGTGCGGGGTTGAAATATGACGGGTGCTTCGAGGCTCGCAAGGGCTCGCACCTCAGCATGAGGGAGAGCGGAAATAACCTCAAACACTAAATTCCCTCATGCTGAGGTGCCCGCCCCTTGGCGGGCCTCGAAGCACGCACAGCTGTCAGAACAGAGCCTTAACCCCATTCGTAAACCCTACCGTCACGGTCCCATCAGCATGTTCGATCAGGGGACGACGTATGAGTGATGTGTGCTTTGTGGCGAGTGCAACGGCTTTGGCTTCCGTGAGGTTTTCGGTTTCTTCCTTTGGAAGTCCGCGCCAAGTATAGCCTGCCTTGTTGATCAGCTTTTCCCAGCCGCCCACTGCCTTTGACCATGCTGCCACTTGCGTCTTCGTCGGCGGCGTTTTCTGATGATCGGTGAAGACCACTTTAACGTTCTTCTCG
>JANMEM010000204.1:0-2151 GCA_031376985.1 Hyphomicrobiales bacterium | reverse complement strand
GGTCTTCGTTCTAAACGAATGCAAATGTCAAGTTGGAGCTGGAGGAACGCTAAAGCGCCCACGCCTCGCTCCTTCATAAATTTGCTACCCCATCCCGGCACGAGCTGGTGACCCTGACTTTCAAACTCGGTTTTCTTTTGTTGAAGATGTGTTGCATGCGTTTCCAGTCGCGCCTCGAATAACCTGTAAACTTCTAATCTTTCCGCTCCGTCATAATCAGCGAGCATCCACATTATGGTTGAGTTGGCAGCCGTCAAAATTCTCTTGAACTCGACCTCAATACTGGACTGCTCTTCGTGGGGGCCGCGATATGAGTGCAAATATTCATCTTCAACAAAAGAAAACCGAGTTTGAAAGTCAGGGTCACCAGCTCGTGGCGGGATGGGGTAGCAAATTTATGAAGGAGCGAGGCGTGGGCGCTTTAGCGTTCCTCCAGCTCCAACTTGACATTTGCATTCGTTTAGAAAGAAGACCCATTCGGCTGAGTTCCCAAGTTGAAGTGGTGCACTTCCTTTTGAATGATCCTCGCAATACTTTTAATGAGCGGATGAGAGCGGAGACTGATGTACTGAACGAGAGAGATAGAGGTAAAATTAGACAAGAGTGGAATGAGTACACTTATCAGACTTCCCGCCAGTTGGCGGCAGAGGCCGTAGATGAAGCTCAAGATGATGAATTGCAATTGCTCATGAGATTTGACGATTTTGTACACGCCAAATTTACAAAGCGTGTCACCGAAGAATTCACAACCTATCAAAGACGAATTCGCAGATTGCGTATCTGGAGCAAGATGAAGTCGGCGTTTGGTTTAGTCCAATAGCTTGTCTGAAATCATTGGCGGTAAGAAAGATGAAGGTTACGGCGACACAAGGTTACGGCGACACTGCATTTAAACTGCCTTCGCAAACAAACTGACCTCACTGCCTTTCCGCGCTGCCTTCAGCAGAAACTCCCACGCATAATCGGCGTAAGACCGGAACACATACACATCGATCACGTTCTCTTCCACGATGTGCAGCAGCGCTCCCACTTCGGCGAATTTCATGCGGCGGATTGTGCCCGGCGGATAGTCGCCATGGGTCAAGTCAATCGACGTGCCCTTCATGACAGTGGTGCGGGCGTGTTCGCCTTCGAGGCGGATAATGGCGCGCATGTCGGAGACGTTGACGGCGAGGTGGTGGATGGTTTTCAGGGCCGCAGAAATTTGCTCCGTCAAGGCTTGGGCCTTGTCGCCCGGACACAAGATTAGCCACTGGTCGGGCGAGAGCCAGAGTGCTTTCATATCGCCCCAAGAGGTTGAGGTGCGATGGGCCTTGGGAAGATCGAAGCCCAAAACAGCTTTCACTGCACTCATGAATTTGCGGTCAGTCATCAGCCCGCGCAGATCAATCATGCCGCGACCGGCAATTTCGCGCATGTCGATGCTGAGGTTGGTGGGCTCTGCCCGATGTGCCAAGGCACTGGTGGTGTGAAGCTCAAGCATTCAGCCGCGCTCCTTCCTTGTCATAAAACACAACATCGGTAATCAGTGCACGGACGACCTTGCCGCCCTCAAGCGGGAAAGACAGGGTCTCGCCCGTGCGCGCCCGGCCATTTTCAATCAGCGCCATGGCGATGGATCGGCCAAGCGTTGGTGACATGTAAGTGGAGGTGACTTGCCCGATCATTTCCATCGGTGGTTTGTCCTTGACGGCGCGCACGGCATAGGCACCATCTGGCAGAACCTCCTGCGGGTCTTCGGTGAGAAGGCCCACCAGTTGTTTGCGGTTTGGTCCTGCGAGATAGGATTGTTCGAGGGAACGCTTGCCGAGGAAGTCGGCTTTCTTTTTTGAAACGAGTCCGCTGAGGCCAACATCATGGGGTGTGGTGGTGCCGTCGGTTTCATCGCCGATGACGATGTAGCCTTTCTCGGCGCGGAGAACGTGCAGGGCTTCTGTGCCATAGGGCTCAATGCCGAATTCGGCGCCTGCTTCGAGAATGGCATTCCACAGGCCTTGACCGTTGTTGGCGGGCGTTGCGATTTCGTAGGATTGTTCCCCGGAGAAGCTGATGCGGAAAGCTCGCACGGGGTAGGGGCCAAGCTTGCCCTGCCTGAAATCCATGTGCGCGAAGGCGTCATGCGACATGTCAAAATCAGGGGACAGTTTCGCC
>JANMEM010000198.1:0-12526 GCA_031376985.1 Hyphomicrobiales bacterium | reverse complement strand
ACAGCCTTTGCCATGCCGGCAGAGGCTGCCCGCAAACTGGCCCTTGTCATCGGCATCAACAACTACAAGGAAGTGCCCAAACTCGAAAAGGCCGTAGGTGACGCGAAAGCCATCGCAGAATCACTTGGCGGTTTGGGCTTTCAGGTCACAACAGCCCTGGATTTGGACAGGCGAAATTTGAATCTCGTCCTGTCCAAACTCTATGCTTCAATTGAACCGGGTGATACGGTTCTTGTGCACTATTCGGGTCACGGCATTCAAATCGAAAATGACAACTATCTGCTTCCGGCTGATGTTCCTGCCCCTGAGGATGGCAATGCCGAATTGCTGAAATCGGAATCACTCCGCTTGCTCACCTTGGTTGATACCATCACGCAAAAAGGTGCAGGAGCAACAATCCTCATTATCGACGCCTGTCGCAACAATCCATTTGCCACGGGCGGAAAGCGTGCCATCGGCGGCACCCGCGGCCTTGCCAATGTGGCAACTGCAAAAGGCACATTCATCATGTATTCTGCTGGAGCCGGACAGACAGCACTTGACCGTTTGAACGACGCAGATGGCACAGCAACATCTGTCTATACCAGGGTGTTGTTGGCAAGGCTTGCGGCCCCCGGTATGAAACTGAGAGATCTCGCAGCCTCTGTGCGCGATGATGTTGAACAACTGGGAAAATCCGTAGGGCATGACCAACGCCCCGCCTATTACGACGATCTATCAGCCGATTTCTCGTTGTCGCCGGCAACGTCGCAACCCGCTGTTCAGCAACCAGCCGTTTACGTGCCACCGAAAATAGTGGCCCCTCCCGTCACTGAAAAAGACTCAAGCGAAGAAGCCAGAAAAGCCTGGGAAGCCATCAAAGACCAAAACACCCCTGCGCTGTTCGAGATGGTGGCCCGGCGTTTCCCCGGCACACTTTATGGCGAACTTGCCGCCACCCGCGCACAGGAACTGCGTGACAGCGCCTCTCGCGCAGCCAAGGAAAAAGCCAAACAGGCCATGCAGCAGCAGAATCAATCAGTACCACCTGTAAAGCTCAAACCTAAACCCAGACCCGAACCATCGGCAGTTTCCGGCAATTTTGCGTGGGGCGTTGTCATTGGCTCTTTCCCGAAGTCTGAAACCTCGAAGGCCAGAGGCCGCCTGAAAGCCGCGCGCGCCCAGGGCTTTGATGCCCAGATGATTGATACTGATAAATACGCGAGGCTGATCCCAGGCCTATACGCTGTCGTGGTCGCAGCTGACTCCCGCGGCTCAGCACTCAGCCTTGCCGCCGAGGTTCAAAACTATTTTGGCGATGCCTATGCAAAACAGCTTCAATAGGCTGATTCTCGTCTCACTGCTTTTTGTAGCGTCGCAGGCAATTGGCGCTGAAGCACCTGCACTTTTGACACGCGATGTGTGGCAAGCCAAACCCCCGTCCCTGAAAATGACGGCACAAAAACCTGTGGCAATTCTCGTCCACCACACAGGCTCCGCCATGAAGGTGAAGACCCCCCTCATTGCGAAAATGCTGGGCCTGCAACGTTTTTCACAAGCACAGGAAAAACTTGCTGACGGGCGCATGAAACCAGCCTGGCCTGATGTACCCTATCACTTTTATATCGCAGCAGACGGCCAGGTTGCCGAAGGCCGCGACGTCAACGCAGTGGGCGACACCAACACTGGCTATGATCCCGCAGGCTATATTCAGGTCGTGGTCGAAGGCAATTTTGACAATGAGCAAGTGACGGACGCCCAAGCCGCATCCCTCAAAACCACACTTCAATGGTTGATGGAAAAATACAACGTCAAGGCAACGTCAATTCTGACGCACAAGGACAAGGCCCAAACTGCTTGTCCCGGAAAAGATCTGGCTGCCAAATTGCCTGCCATCATTTCACTATTGAAATAGCGCATCTTCCTTTCGGAAGATGCGCCACCACTCTCAATTCACTTTTATCTTGATGCCCGTGCGCACCACATCTGACACAAACCCGCCGCTTCCAGGCTTGTTCTTGGTCTTGTCGGGTTCCGCCACGTTATCGATCTTCTTGTTGACGGAAATGCTGCGGCCAAGCGGTGTGAAATCCTCTTTGCTGTAGTCAGCTTTCAGATCCGGCAGTGCTTTGCCACTGGTATCGCACAAGGCAATCACAGTTTCAGTACCCTTGTCTTCATACTTGAAGTCATAGCCATCTTTTTCACTCGGGAACTTGAAGCTTTGACCTGCGTGAATGAGATTGTCCTGCGAGAACTTGTTCGGGAAAATAACCGTCCCTTCGTCCTTGCCGCTGATATTGATCAACGTCAGGTAACAATCCTTCGTCGTGTTGACCGTAAAATATGCCGCGTCGCCAACTTGCGCTGTCGCATTGTCAGCATGAATACTGATTTTGTATTCATCAATCGGCGTGGTCTCCACTACTTCCTTTTTTTTTACTTCCTCGTACTTATAGCTTGCAGCATGGGGGGCGATGTATTTTCCATCCACCACAAACTCAACAAGGTTTGCAAATTCGGTTTCGAAAATATCGCGCTGCACCGTGCCTTGCGAAATTTGCGAGGCAAATGAACCGCCAATCTGGCCGCCACCGCGCAAATATTGTTCAACCTTGTCTGCAGGCACACCAAATTCAGCCGCCGCCGTTTTCAGATCAATGTCTCGTTCATAGCGATTGGACAGCGCATTGACTGGTTCACCATCGGTCTGGTGTTTGACTTTTGGATCAACACCTGAGCGGCCCAGAGCATCAATGAAGCGCTTGCGGTCGCCTTCCAACATCTTGTCCATCTCTGCCTTTTCAGGGTAGAGCGCCTTGACGATTTCGCGCGCCGAAGCTGGCAACAAACGGCCATCCACAATATGCGGCAGAATATCGTCCTTGGCATTCTTCATGCCCTGGTCATGGCAACCCATGCAGGAAATACCATTGGTCACGGCCAAATCCTTGCGTGCAGGATCGCGCACAATATTCGTTGGTCCCTTGTCGAGGGCGACGCCATCAGCCTTGTTCAGATAATAGCCTTGATAACCATTGGGCAGGGAGAAAATGCTTTCGCCTCCATCATGCTTGAAGGCAAATTGATCGCCAAAAGCATAGTCCTTGCCGAAAGCGCCGACTGGCCCCAGCGGATATTCCATCAGGTTCTGCTCTTTGACTGTGCCGCCAAAATCATAGGAGGTCCAGAAATAGCCCGTCGAAATCGGGTGGCGTTCAATCAGGCGGTTGTTGGCGCTCACACCGGAAATCTTGAATCCGGCCCGCTTGGCCAGATATTTCCGGATGTTGGCAACCACATCAAGCCCCATTTTGGCTTCCAGTTCCTGCGCCGTCGGTGGCAGGTCCAAAATCTTTGTATAAAGCGGCGGACGCGCACCATAGAATGACAACCAGTCAGCGCGAACATAAGGAATTTCCGTATATGTAGCTTGTGAAAGCGAGTCATATTGGCTGTCGAAAGGCCGCATACCATAGGGGTAATGCGAAATGATTTCTTCCCACAGTTCCGGTGTCCAGTTCAGATCATCAAGGTTGAAGCGAACAATAACCTTGTCCGCACCCACCAGACTGTCTTCCATTGTAATAACGTCAGAATTGGTCGACAATGAATTGAGCAACCGAATGGCACCCATCCGGTAGATGTTCATTTCCTCTTCAGACGCACAACCAGCTTTAAGGTTAGACAGCGTCAGATAACGGGTTTTGGCACGTTCGTGCTCAGGCAAGCTGCCAAGGTCCTGGTACATGGCATTGACCATGTCCTTGTAGGTCAAATCATAAGGCTTGCACTGGCTTGCACCCTCTTCGCCCGCAGCGACGATCCATTCGCGCAAGGCCGCAATGTCTTCGGCGGTCGGCGTTGGCTTTTCAAAGTCGCCTTCCTGATAAACGTCATAGGGCATTTGTTTGTTGGCCAAAGCCTGGAACAGCGGTGAACCATCTGCATTGCCCGGAAGGATACGCTTGGGATTTGTCGCCAGCATATCAAGATGCATGACGTCGCCAAAGCCTTTCGCTGGTTTTTCGCGCTTCACCAATTTGCCTGTCTGGTGGCAACGTGCGCAATGCTTGTCCAGCACCGCCATGGCCTTTGCCTCAATGTCATTGGCGGGCTTGTACATTTCCGGGGCCGCCGCAACCTCTTCGGCATAAACCGGATGACCTATGCAGAACAAGGCTGCCACTGAAACCAGCAGGTGAGTCTTCAAAAAAGAGTGTGCCACGGAATCCTCCCGGCTAAAAAAATCTCGAATCCGGCTCTTCGCCGTTGCCCCACTGTCGAAACATTGGCGCGGAGTCCTGCCCGACGTCAACTGGAAACTGTTGACGCAGGCTGACTTGCTTAATGTTTCAGCAGCTTGCAATCCCAACATGCCATGACGATTCTGAATGCCAACTGAATGACGAGGGGCTCAAGGATGTTGCCAGAGTGAACAACTATTTCCCCACAATTACCACAACCTGGTTTTCCGGCTTCAGCAGTTTTGCTGCTGCATCCCGCACACCCGCTAGCGTCACCGCATTCACTTTGGCAGGTCGGTCCCTGAAATACCCAACCTCATTGCCCTGCTCCAACACAGCCAACAACTCACTCGCGATGCTGGAATTATCCGAGAACCTCAAGGCATAAGACCCATTGATAAACGACTTGGTTTTGCGCAATTCCTCCGCCGTAGGGCCATCCCTCGCCATTAGCGCCAATTGCTCACGCAATACTGCAACCGCTTTTTCAGCCGTTTCAGTGGCTGTTGAAAACGTTCCCAGCTGAACATCTGCATGCATCCAGCTGTAATCAGAAAAGCTAACGCCGTAGGTCAATCCGGACTTTTCCCGAAGCGCTTGCGTCAGCCGTGCAAAGCTGGCCCGCCCGCCCAAAATTTCAGCGAG
Organism: Hyphomicrobiales bacterium; assembly: GCA_031376985.1. Lineage (GTDB taxonomy): Bacteria > Pseudomonadota > Alphaproteobacteria > Rhizobiales > Aestuariivirgaceae > Aestuariivirga. Next base: position 7,655 of record JANMEM010000198.1, on the reverse strand, counting down.
CACATTCGACGTCCAGTCTTCACTACCATCTTTGGCAAGGCTGGGATTTCCAAAATATACTACAGTCTGCGGGCCTTCATATTTGATTTTCACTTCCACTGGCCCTTTGGCAAGTGCAACCGTCGCCGCCGCTTTTGCGGGTGTAAAATCAGGAAGGTCACCAAATACGCTGTCAAGCAAAGCAGAAAGTTCCGCAGCGGTAATGTCACCAACAACAGCCACCCGCAAATCCTGTCGGTTGGCAAGCAAAACCCATAATTGCCGAAGGTCATTCGTCTTCAACGCCTTCAAACTGGCCTGCGTTCCCTTGCTGTTGCGACCATAGATGTGACCCGGAAAAGCCGCCGCAAACCACGCTTCATCTGCAATCGCCCACTGGTCCACCCTGCCCTGTGCTTCACTCTGCAAAGCCTGGTCCCGCAAACGTTCAAAAGCCGCCTCTTCAAAGCGTGGTTTTTCAAGCGTCAATTTCAGAAGCTTTGCCGTTGCATCACGATTTTTGCTCAGGCTGTTCAAATATCCCGATGTGAAGTCAGCGCTGTTGTAAAACCCGAAACTGGAACTCATACGAATCTTGGCAAGTTTGATGGCATCACTGCTCATGTCACCGGCACCTTCCACCAGCATATCCGTGAGCAACGACAGCGACCCTTCCTTGCCAGCCTGCTCAAAAATCCTGCCGCCCGCAAAAGAGAAATTCATCGACAGGATCGGCACATCATGTGCTTCAACCAGCCACGCCTTTATCCCCTTTGCACTGGTGATCTCCTGCACCTCAAACGCATATCCAACGCCGCTTGCCAACAACCAAAACAGGCCTGAAACAAAAAATCTCTTTGCGAAATTGAACATGGCGTCAGCGCTTTGGTCGGAGAAGCAGAGTGACCGACTGCAACGGATCAAGCGCACGCAATGCAGCTTTCCGAATGTCCTCGGTTGTGAGTTGCAATACCGCTGCATGAACGTCATCGACGTATGAAGTCTTATGGCCTGATGCAATAACTCCGGCAACCGCTATGCCAAATCCCACTGGATTGTCCCTCATGTAAATGTCCTTTGCTTCGGATGTATTCTTTGCATTCTGCAATTCATCAGCAGAAATTCCATTCACTCGTATGTCTTGCAGAATTGCATCAATCCGTTTTTCAAGATCAAGCACATCAACGCCAGAGCGTGGTGTTGCATAAATTCTGAACAGACCGAAATCATCAGTGCTGCCGCCAAAATTGGCCCCTGCCTCAGAGGCCGTAAGACTACGTGTTACCAACTGCTGCACCAGACGGCTCTGTGAATTCGCCCCCAAAATGGAACTCAACACAGAATAGGCCGCCGCTTCCCGCGCAGTAATAATGCGGTTCGGGCCAGTGTTATATGTGCGGCTGAATATTGGGTCAGATATGCGGGCATCGTCCAACTCCAGCCGTTCGGCCTTGTTGTGTCGTGGCTCGTCCGGGCGCTGCACCGCCGCCGTTGCAGGCGGATTTTTCAATGGCCCGAAATACTTCAAGGCCAGTTTGTGTACGTCGGCTGGCAACACATCTCCCACCACCAGCAAAATCGCCTTTGAAGGCATGTAATGGGCACGATAAAACGTCATCGCATCATCAAGCGTCAACGTGGCCACATCTTCGGGCCACCCCACAATCGGGCGTCCATAGGGGTGAACCTTGAACAGCATTGCACTCACTTTTTCAAATGCTCCGCCAGCTGGGTCGCTGTCAGTGCGCAAACGTCGTTCCTCCTGCACCACTTTCCGTTCTGTGTTGAGCACGCCATCCGTCAAAACCAGATTTTGCATGCGGTCAGCTTCAAGGTCGATCAGTTTTTCGAGCAATGCAACGTCGGCGCGTTCATAATAAACCGTCGTATCCAATGATGTGAACGCATTGCGTTCAGCCCCACTCTCATCCATCAGGCGGTCAAAGCTGTCTTGTGGATACTTCGTGGTGCCCTTGAACATCAAATGTTCGAAAAAATGTGCGAGCCCGGTTTTCCCGGGGCTTTCATCTGCTCCACCAACGGTATAGACCACAGCGTTCAACACCAGTGGCGCCCGATGATCCTCAATCACAACAATGCGAAGTCCATTGTCCAGTGTATATTCAGTCACAGGAATATTCAGCGCCAGGGCAGCTTTTGTGATCCAGAAAACATATGCCAGCAGTGCAAAAAGGAATTTGTTCATGGTCATTCACATAGCAGATCAAGGCCGATGTGTCAAGCAATTTTTCCGTAAATAGGAATTAATCTTCAAAAACAACCTGCCCGTCGCAAATCGTCAACACCGGTTTGACCGTTGAAATCGTATTCGCCGAGAGCTTCTCCATATCTGCATTCAAAACCGCAACATCAGCAAGATAGCCATCTTTCAACATGCCTTTCCGGTCTTCCATGAATTCCATGTGGGCTCCCGCCAAAGTGAAACCGTGGATCGTATCATGGAGACTTTGCGCCTGATCGGAACAGTCTGCCCGCAATCGCTGCACCGTCATCGCCGACTGCATGCCGACAAAGGGATCCAGCGGTGCCACTGGCCAATCTGATGAAAACGCCACATACGCACCGGTTTCACGAATGCTCTGCCACGCATAGGCCATTGGCAATTTATCACCCACCCGGCTCAGAATCGGGTCCAGCGGTACCCCTGGCACCCCTACCCCGGCAACAGGTTGCAGCGACGCGACAACCCCCAACGCAGCCAGACGCGGCAAATCGGCAGGATCAATCAACTCGATATGTTCAATCCGGTGGCGCGACTCACGTTTGCCGTTTTTGATCTGGGCAAATTCATAAGCATCCAAAGTCCGCCGCACCCCGCCATCACCAATCGCATGTGTTGAAATTTGAAGACCGAATGAATCAGCGCGCGCCACAACCGCATTCAACTCGTCAGCACTATAAAGCGGAGCACCCTTGTTGCCGGGATAACCCGGATAATCATCCAGCATCAGCGCGGTCAAAGTCTCCATCACGCCATCAATAAAAAGTTTGACCCGCCCCGAATGCAGCATGTCCGAACTATATCTCGCACGAAAGGCAACCGCCTCATTCACCTCCGCAAGCGTCATGGTGTTGCGAAAATGAAATGGCACTTCCACGCGGGCATTCAATTCGCCGCTTTGTTCGAGCGCATGCAGCAATTCCAGCTGATACCAGTTGCCGTCCATATTGTGCATGGACGTAATGCCAAGTGAATTGGCATGGGCGATTCCCGATCGCATGGTTTCAAGATCTTGCGCACGCTGAGCTGCAGTTGCCGGCGGTTCAGGGTTGCGCCCTGTAACAATGCCAGCCGATTCGCGCCCACCCGATGCGCCCAGGCGAAGGATCGGCTCAAAAGCCTCAAACTCCCGAAGCTCCCCCGTCGCCAGACCATCAGGCCCCAGAACAATTTCGTTGCCCTTGTTCAGTTGGCGTCCACTTAGAATACCAGCCACCTCTAGCGCCATTGTGTTCGCCCACACCGTATGGTGATCAAAACACCCAATCGCAAAAGCCACGTCCGGCACAATCCGGTCAAGCAGATGCCGGGTGATTTCAATGCCGGGGCCAAACTGGTTATGTGTCGCACCAATGGCATGAATAAACGTGAGGTTCGGATTTTTAGCGCGGTAATCAGCAACTGCACCTACAATCGACTCGAAGTTTTCATTGTATCGAATATTGAGCAAACCCAGTTCAGCCGCACCAATGAACAAATGTACATGGCTTTCGATTATTCCGGGAATGACTGTATTACCCGCATTATCGTGCACCCGGGTTTTGCTGCTGCATAAGTCCAGCACCTCATCACGGCTGCCCACCCGCAAAATGCGATTGCCCTTGATGGCCAAGGCTTCGGCAAAGGGCCGGGCGGAATCCATGGTGATGATACGGGCATTGGTGATGATGATATCGGCGTGCGACATTTGCGATTCCAAATTTAACTTGTCAGGCCATCACCAATCGCGCAGCATGGCACTGTCGTCAACATTTTGAAAGGAGGTGATCCGATGTCGAGTGTGTTCACTGTGAATGGAACTATGGTGCGGATTGCTAACTTTAAAGGGCAGCCCCTTTAATCTGGTATCAACACTGGGGGAGCATCGCACCTCCCTCGTTCCAGAACACAGCTTAAACCACGGAAGCGCCGCCCGAACCGGGCGGCGCTTTTGATTTCAGGTGTTGGGTACATAAACGAAGGCGTTGTCTTTGGCTTCTGCCCTGCCCAGACCTGGGTAGACCCAGTGATAGCCCAGCAACTGCTTTTTGCCAGCGACGGCATTCTCCAACAGGGCACGGCGATTCTTGCCGGCCAATTCGCCATCCGCATCAAAACCGAATTTCCATTCGGGGTGGGCGAAGAATACAGATGGCACTGTGATGGCATCGCCTGTCAGGACCAGAGCATCGCCACCGGCGAGTTCAAATGAAACATGGCCCGGCGTATGGCCAGCCGTGTCAATCACACCCACGCCCGGCACCACTTCTGCGCCGATTTTGAACGTTGCGATTTTTTCTTTAAGCCCGGTCAATTGGCCCTGAATGCCCTTGACCATGCCCTGCATTCCCTCTGGCATTTTCGAGGCAAGATCAGGTGCGGCCCAGAAATTATATTCGTTTTCTGCCATATGGAACGACGCATTGGCAAAGTTTGGTTTGCCATCAGCACCCATGGCGCCAAACAAATGGTCTGGATGGGCATGGGTGAAAATAACTTTTGTTATGCTTGCAGGATCAACACCAGCGGCTTTCAGGCTTTCCAGCAATTTCCCGGATGTTGCTGCAAAATTGGCAGCACCCGCATCAAAAAGAATCACGTCAGATCCAGACTTGGCGAGGACCACATTGATTTCAGGATGGAATTTATCACCGGTTGCCTGTGCGCCGACGAGAGCCGCAAGCTCTTCGGGCTTTGCATCGGGACTGACAACTGAAAGTGGCAATTCAAGAATGCCGTCGCTGACAACGGTCAAATCGAATGTGCCATGCTTGAAGTTATGTGGGCCGGCCAAGGCGAGTACGGAATTTGGCAAAACACCCGCCGCAATAAGGGCCGATGCGATCCCCAGAAATTTGCGGCGATCTAGCCTGATCGTTGTGTTCGTTGTGTTCATGAGCATTGGCTCTCTCCTGTGGTTTTGGTATAGTTACGTGATGTAATGTCAGGATTAAGATGTAACAACCTTAATCACATAATTTATTACGCAGGGATTTGGCAAATGGCTTTCTGGTCAAAGTGGTTTTCTTCAACGGCAACAAGTGACGCCACGCCCGCGAAGTCGCTGGAGTACAAAGGCTATCTAATAGAAGCACGGCCCTACAAAGACGGCGCACAATGGCAACTTGCAGGCGCAATCAGCAAGGAAGGTAAAGTGCATCAATTCGTGCGGGCTGATAAATTCAGTTCAAAAGATGAAGCTGCAGATATCGCCATATCCAAGGGCCAACTCATCATCGACCAGTCAGGTGAAAGGATTTTTACCTGATGCGCGGAAAACTGGCGACACGCGAGATTTTGGTTGCGAGGCTTTCGCGTACGGGATTGATTGGTTTTGTGATCATTGTGGTGGCAATGACGGTTGGCATGTCCGGTTACATGTATTTCGGCAATATGAAGTTTGATGAAGCGTTCGCCAACGCGGCGATGATCCTGTCGGGAATGGGACCGCTCGACAAACTTGAAACCCCAAGCGGCCTGTATTTTGAAGGTTTATACGCTCTTGCCAGCGGCGTCACTTTTTTCGCCGTCACCGGAATTATGATCTCGCCTCTGTTGCACCGGATTTTGCACAGCTTCCACCTCGAAGACGAAAACCGCTAGGCGATCACGTAGTTGAAGCTTACTGAAATGCGTTCACCGCTGGCGCGGTTCAGCGGCACTTCGTGTCGCAGCCAGCTTTCCCATAACAGCAGGGTACAAGGCTGCGGCGTGAAACTGACATGGGATTTGAACTCTTGCCCGGCGGATTTCTTGCGCGGAGGTGCCGCCATCATCTGGGTGAGGCGTGGGTCTTCGTAGACAATTGGTCCGGCTCCGTCAGGAACTTTGACGTAATAAGTGCCGCTGATGACGCTGTTGGTGTGAATGTGGCCGGTGTGACTTCCGCCCTCGGGCAACACGTTCACCCACATGGAATCGCAAATAGGCCTTCTTCTGCCAATGTCCCATTGCTGGGCTTGCGCAAAAGCGAAGGCGTGCTTGTCAAGGATGCGTTCAAGCTTTTTGAATGCAGGGATATGGCTGGCCAATTCGGTTTGCGATCCGTAGGAGGTATAGCCCGGATAGCCATGCTTCTCGCACCAGCGATTACCGGCGTCATCACTATGAGCCAGGGACAGTGCAGCAACTTCCAGCGCTGCATTAAGTGTCATCGGGGTGGCGTCGTCTTCACGATAGATGTGCGTGGAGAACAATGATGTGATGCTGCTCATGATCAGATCGCATAGCGCCTCTTTTCACGTCTCCGCAAGAGCGCTAAATCATCATCACCGCCAGGAACAAATTTGGAGATTTTCTAAATGCCGTTGACTGCACCTTTACATTACAGTGTTTTCACAATGAATGTAGCCAGTGTCATGATAGCAAATTGCCATGGGTAGTCTTTTTGATCTTGCACTCGGCAACATTCTTACGCCGGCAGTACTGTTTTTTGCCTTGGGGGTTGTGAGTGCTTTGGCACGATCAGAACTGTCAATTCCAGAAGCGATTGCGAAAACGCTGGCCCTCTATCTGATGATGGCAATCGGTTTTAAGGGCGGCGTTGAAGTGGCCAAATCCGGCCTGACTTTCAATCTTTTGTCCGTTCTTGCAACAGGAATATTGCTTTCAGCGTGTTTGCCAGTGCTTGGCTTCTGGTTGCTGAGAACCACCACAAAACTAGATGCTGCAAATGCAGCTGCAATTGCAGCCCACTATGGTTCGATATCAATTGTAACATTCATTGCGGCAACCCAAACCTTGCAAAGTCTGGGTGTGCAATTTGAAGGCTACATGATTGCAGTGGCAGCAGTGATGGAGACACCGGCAATTATCATTGCTTTGATTCTGGCAGCGCGCAGCGGCAGCAAGACAAGAACACAAAGTGGCTTGTGGCGGGAGGTTACCTTGAACGCGTCCGTCGTCACATTGCTGGGTTCGTTTCTCATCGGCTGGGCCAGCGGAGAAGCGGGTGCGGCGCAGGTCAAACCGTTTTTTGTGGATATTTTCCGGGGGGTGCTGTGCTTGTTCCTATTGGACATGGGCTTGGTCGCCGGGCGCGGGTTGCGCAACAGTTTCCGGCTATTGGCGTTTCCGGTTCTGGCGTTTGGCATCTACATGCCGCTGGTGTCGGCGTGCTGTGCGGCAGTTTTGTGCCTGGTTCTCGGGCTATCACCGGGAGGGGCAGCGCTGTTGATCACACTTGCTGCATCTGCTTCCTATATCGCTGTTCCTGCCGCAATGCGGCTTGCCTTGCCCGAAGCGCAGCCTTCAATTTATTTGACGCTATCCCTGGCCGTGACATTTCCGTTTAATTTGACGGTTGGTATTCCCCTTTATCTGTGGTTGGCGGAGCGTGTAACATGAAGCTTGCAAAATACTCCAAAAAGCGGCTCGAAATTTTCGTTGAAGCTCCAGCATTGCAACAGGTTGTTGCTGCGTTAGAAGCAGCGCACGTCCACGGGTTCACTGTGCT
>JANMEM010000183.1:0-3172 GCA_031376985.1 Hyphomicrobiales bacterium | reverse complement strand
CCGGATTTGCGGTGAAATTAAAAAGCTAAAACAGCAAGTGCCAATGATGATAATTCTGAATGTTGAAATTTAGGAGAAAGTCATGGCAAACGAAAGAATGAGTGTTTTGGCACAGTATGATGCAACCGCACGCGGTCAGCTTGACGCAATCTTGCGCCGAACGCGGCAACCGATGTCGACCAATGTCAACGGTTCAATAATGGACGACTACACAGCTGAAGTGCATGAAAAACTTTGCGAGATGAAAAGATGGGCCGATCATTTCGCGTCAAAGTCAAATGAATATCCTGATGCGGCGGTCCTTCACTTCGTTGCTTCGCTTAAAACGTCTTGAGCCCACTGATTGAGGCTCTTGCCCTGTAGTTCAGCGGCAAGAGCCGCCTTTGCATGCACGACTGGATCGATGCGAAACATGACTTTGCCTGAGTAAGGGCGTTCAGGCGACTTGCCGATTTGAGCGCAGGAGACCAAATAGTCGTCCACTGACTCGTGAAAAGCCGCTTTAAGTTCGTCGACCGTTGAAGCATGAAAACTGATAATGTCGTTGATGCCTGCAAGCCGCCCGACAAAAAGATCATCATCTGCTTCAAAACTGATGCGGGCGCTGTACCCCTTGTATTCCATCGTATTTGTCATGGCGTTATTCCCAATTCCGTCAAAAATTCTCTCGTTTCTTTGACCTGATATCTGATCGCTTCTTTCCGTGGATGTGGGCGATGGAAGAATGCAATCAAGCCACCGTATTCAAATCGGACCCTAGAACCAGATCCTTCGAGCACCTTGCACCCCGCCGATATCAACAATGCCTCGATATCCGCCCACGCGATGTTTGTTTTCGTCGGCTCAGCAAATACCGCCTCTAACGTCTTGCGATGTCGACTGTTCATGCTTGCAATATATGATAGCAAATACAAATTTTCAAGTGCATACTACAGCTTTGGCATGTCCCTTATGAAAGGCAGATCAACTGTGCTGAGAATGTCATTGACCAGCAGCCAATAGACCAGCGCAAACACGGCGGTTGCAATGATCGTAGTCACACGTGCTTTCCATTTCAAACCGTGCAATACGGGTGCACCTTCGTCATTGCCACCTTCAACGGTCTCTCCTGCTTCGGCAGAATTGCGAACGCCAAACGGCAAAACCACAAACAGCACCAGCCACCAGATGATGAAATAGATTGCGATGGCACTGGTCCAGGTCATACCTGTTCAAGCTCCACCAAGGTACCGTTGAAGTCTTTCGGATGCAGGAAAAGCACAGGCTTGCCGTGGGCACCGATTTTCGGAGTGCCATCACCCAACACGCGGGCACCCTTTGCAGTCAATTGTTCACGCGCGGCCAAAATATCTTCCACTTCATAACAGACGTGATGAATGCCACCGCCGGGGCTTTTCGCAAGGAATGCCGCAATGGGCGAAGCATTTCCCAACGGTTCCAGCAACTCGACCTTTGTGTTTGGCAAGTCAATGAACACCACTGTCACACCATGCTCTGGTAGGGGAAGTGGTGCAGAAACTTTGGCCCCCAAAACATCAGAATAAAGTGCGGTTGCCGCCAAAAGGTCCGGCACAGCGATTGCGATATGGTTCAAACGTCCGATCATGCGGCCGCCTTTCCCAACGCCTGCTCCAGCATGATACGCGCTTGCGGCAGCGGCACATTGCGGGGATCAAACACATGGCGTTCCAAAAAATAGCCCGTCAGTTTCATGCCCTCGCACACCTGTGCAGCAGTGGCGGCCAACCCGCCCTTGAGAAACTCTGGCAAACCGAACAGGCGATCATGGTAAGGTTTGCCCGCATCCCGGCTCACGGCCTTTCCGGTTTTGGGCGACACATAGACTAACTCATCGGCCTGACCTGTTGATGCGCACTTCGACAGATCAAGGCCAAAGCCCAACTCATCCAGCAGACCCATTTCCCAGCGCACCATCAAGGCTGGCCATAGCTCATCATGGTCTATGGCTTCCAGCACAATGCGCATGGCTTCGTAAAGTTTGGGGTGCGGCTCACGCTCCGGCAACACCTGTGCCAGCGCCGTAAGTGATCCCAAACCCGTCAGCCGCAGGGAATTTTCAATGATAAAACCTGCCCGCAGCGACAGAGGTTCCAGGGTGAAATTGCCGAGATGCTCCTCAAGCCGCGCCCGCCACACCAGTGACACCAGATTGCCCGCTTGCAACACGGGCCGCATATGGCGCGAACGGCCACCCCGTATCAGACCCAGACAACGGCCATGCTCAGCCGTGAAAATCTCCGCAATGGCCGACGTCTCACCATGGCTGCGAACAGCGAGAATAATCCCGTCATCGCGCCATTCCATGTGAGGTCAGAGCCCCATCATGCGGATGCGTTCAGGGTCTTGCGTCCAGTTCTCCCGCACCTTCACGAACAGAAACAAATGCACCTTGCGCTCAAACGCGTCTTCCATGTCCTTGCGTGCCATGGTGCCAAGCAGCTTCACTGACGCCCCACCCTTGCCCAGCACAATGGCCTTCTGGCCATCTCGCTCAACGAAAATTGTTTGCGAAATCTTGACGGAGCCATCGCGCTTTTCTTCCCACGCCTCGGTTTCCACCGTGGTGGAATAGGGCAACTCGTCGTGCAGGCGTTCATAAATTTTCTCACGCGTAATTTCCGCAGCAATGAAACGCAGATTCACATCGGCAGCCTGATCGCCGGGATAATGCCATGGTCCCGCAGGCATCATTGACACGATCTTGGTGCGCAGCGCATCGACGCCAGAACCATTCAGTGCACTGACCATAAACGTGGACGTAAACGGAAACGCCTCGTTGATCTTCTGCGACAGTGGCAACAACTGTTCAGCCCGCAGCAGGTCAACCTTGTTGAGCACCAACATGGCTTTCGATTTGTTGGTCTTCAATTGCTCTATGATTTTTTCAGCCTGCTCATCCAGCCCGCGCCGCGCATCAATCAACAACAGCACTGCATCGGCTTCGGATGCACCAGCCCAGGCACTTTGCACCATGTGTTCGTCGAGCTTGCGCTTTGGCGCAAAAATGCCGGGCGTATCCACCAGCACGGCCTGCACGCCGCCCTCAACCAGAATGGCGCGAATGCGGGCCCGCGTGGTCTGCACCTTGTGCGACACGATTGATATTTTGGAACCCACCAGTTGGTTGACCAACGTGGACTTTCCCGCATTT
>JANMEM010000172.1:0-6949 GCA_031376985.1 Hyphomicrobiales bacterium | reverse complement strand
TTAAATCCGGGGTGATTTGCCCCACGTTGAAAAGACACGATGCGCAAAATCATTCGAACCGCCCTCCCCCTTGTCTTCAGCCTTGTTGTTGGCACGTCAGCCCTTGCCAGCACGCCAGCCTATGAGACGTCGCTTTCAGGCAATTTTCTCGCCGGTCGCGTGGCTGCAGATGCCCGTGACAGCGAGTTGGCAACGCAATTTTTTACCGATGCGCTGAAACAAGATCCAGGCAACGCCCAGCTGACAGAGCGGTTGTTCCAGATTGAGGTCGCTTCCGGACAAATGGCCGAGGCGGAAAAACAGGCTGAGGAGGTTTTGGCCTCCAATAGCCAGCACCGTTTGGCGCGTATTGTTCTGGGCCTGAAAGCACTTCGCGAAAAGAAATTGGACGCGGCACGGGAACATTTTACAGAAGCTGCTTATACGCCGGTTGGTGAACTTACTTCAGCTTTGCTGGCGGCGTGGTCCTTTGCGGCTGAAGGTTCGCTCAACGCCGCCATGACGGAACTCGACAAACTGGATGCCAATGAGTCCTTCGCCAATTTCAAGTCCTTCCATGCCGCGTTGATTTCTGATGTGCTGAATTCTTCGGTGCGCTCTGAAGCTGCCTATAAAAAAGCCTATGCAGAAGCTGGGTCAAGTTTGCGTGTGACACAGGCCTATGGCAATTTTCTGGAACGTAATGGCAGGTCAAAAGAGGCCGCTGACATTTACCGCAGCTTCCTTGCCGGCAGTGACGGCAATCAATTGGTGTCAGAGGCTTTGGCCCGTGCCGAAAAAGCTGTGGTACCACCACCGTTTATTGCAAATGCGGATGCGGGTGTAGGCGAAGCCTTGTTCTCGCTGGCCGCCGCAATGAACGACGACCAGAGCATTGATGTGGCGCAAATTTACGCCCAGCTTGCGTTGGCGACAACAGGCGACAAGCCTGTGACCATGACACTGCTTGGCGATATTCTGGCCACAACACGCAACTATCAGGCCGCTATTGATACATTTGATGCAATACCCGCAACATCGGTTTTACGCACCAATGCGGAAACAGAAATTGCCCTGAACCTGCAACGCCTGGAAAAGCCTGCAGAAGCCGAGCAACGCCTGCGCGCTGTGGCCGCCAAAGAGCCGACCAATTATAATGTATTGGTGACCTTGGGAAACCTGTTGCGGAATGCAGAAAATTACAAAGACGCTGATGCTTTCTATTCGCAAGCCTTGGCCCAGGTTGCCAAGCCTGAACGGCAACATTGGAGCGTCTTCTACTATCGCGGCATCGTGCGGGAACGATTGAAAACATGGCCGACGGCAGAGGCAGATTTGCGCAAGGCTCTGGAATTGTCGCCGGATGAAGCTTCGGTTTTGAACTACCTCGGCTATTCTCTCATTGATATGAACCAGAAACTTGATGAAGCCATCGGCATGGTGAAGAAGGCAGTCGAGGCTAAACCCAATGATGGCTACATTGTAGACAGTCTGGGCTGGGCGTATTTCCAGTTGCGTGACTATGAGGAAGCTGTGGTTTACTTGGAACGGGCAACAGATTTGCGCGCGGGTGACCCTATCATCGCTGAGCATCTGGGCGATGCCTATTGGCGGGTAGGAAGACGGCTTGAAGCAAAATTCCAGTGGCAACATGCCAAGGACAACAAACCGGAACCAGATGATCTGAAACGCATTGAAGGCAAGCTGCAAAATGGCATGCCGGACTTGCCGCCCTTGGTGAAGCCTGCCGATAACAGCAAGGCTGGCGGCAACAACGGCTGATGTCGTCCGTTGTCACGGAGTTTGCGCCCGCAAAAATAAATCTGGCGCTGCACGTGCTTGGTCGCCGGGCTGATGGCTATCACGAGCTTGATTCGGTTGTGGCCTTTGCCGATGTGGGTGATGTTCTTACGTTTGCGCCAGCTTCGAAAACTGATTTGTCCGTGGACGGAGCTTTTGCGCTGGACGCACCCACTACAAATGACAATCTGGTGCTGAGGGCCTATTCAGCACTGGCGCAGCGTGGCGCGTTGCCTGCGGTCGCCATGCACCTGACGAAGAACCTGCCTGTCGCATCAGGCATTGGTGGCGGGTCTGCCGATGCGGCAGCGGCATTGCGCGGTTTGATGCGTCTGTTTGATCTTCGATTCGACGCCGAAACGATGCGCGAAATGGCGCTTTCACTGGGTGCTGATGTGCCGGTGTGTCTCAACGGAAAAGCCTGCCGCATGCAAGGTGTTGGCGACATCATTACGCCGCTGGAACAATTGCCGGCACATGCCATTTTACTGGTCAATCCGTTGCAGGCGTGTGGCACCAAGGATGTATTTCGCAACATGGGTTTGAAAACTGGCGACGATGCAGGTCTGGCGCTAGACTTGAACACACCCTCGACTTGGCGCAATGATATGACGGACGCCGCACAGCGCGTACTTCCGGTGATCATAGAGGTTTTGACGGCGCTTGAAGCATTGCCCTCCACGGTTGCCGTGCGCATGTCAGGTTCCGGTGCGACGTGTTTTGCATTGATGGATCGCTATGCAGATGCTGTTTTGGCAGAACAACAATTGCGATTGACGCATCCATATTGGTGGTGTGCGGCCGCGCGGTTGAGTTAGAATATGGTGAGATAAATTTAAATCCGCACAACACCAAACCGTCAACCCGGCGAAGGCCGGGATCTCGCTAGTTACCAGTAGAATACTTAATTAGCTGGATCCCGGCCTTCGCCGGGATGACGGGTCTTTTGGGACAAAAGCAAATATCAGACACTCTATCCCCGTCCAGGCGCGTCCACAAACACTGCAACGATTTTGCGCACCAGTGGAAACACCACGAGAACCGTTGGAAAAGCGATGAGCCAGGATATGCCCCAAGCGCCCATCCATTTGCCGACGAAGCCTTCAACCCAGCCAAGGGCCCGCACCGTGGCGACGCCGGAGATGATGAAGGACATCATGATTGACAATACAAAGGGAATGGCCACAGCATTATATCTTGCAGGAAGTTTGGTCATAGGAACTTTCAGTGCGAACGGGCAATGCAGAAATCAACTGCTTCCAGCAATGAGGCTTTCCAGTCGCTGTCAGCATAAATGGCCAACGCATCTTTCGAGAGTTGACCGTAATGCCTGGCACGATCAAGCGTATCAACAATTGAGCCGTGACGCTCCATGAGTTTTTGCGCGTGCAGCAAATCTTCTTCGCTCTGGTTGCCTTCTTCAAGCGTGCGTTTCCAGAAATTCCGTTCTTCCGTTGCGCCGCGCCGGAATGCCATGATGACGGGCAGCGTGATTTTGCGTTCACGGAAATCATCGCCCACACTTTTGCCGAGTTTGGCTTTAGAGCCTGAGTAATCCAGCGCGTCATCCACCAGTTGAAAGGCAATGCCGAGGTTACGGCCATAGGACTCCAGTGCTTCCTGCTCGTTGCGCGGGCGGTTGGAAATCACAGCACCTACACGTGTTGCAGCGCAGAACAGTGCAGCGGTTTTGGCACCAACAACTTTCAGATAGGAGTCTTCGGTGGTTGATGTGTCTTGTGACACGGCCAGTTGCAGCACTTCACCTTCAGCAATGATGCAGGCGGCTTCAGACAGAATGCGGAGACATTCCAGCGAGCCTGTTTCCACCATCATTTTGAAGGCCTGACCCAATAGATAGTCGCCCACCAGCACCGAGGCCTGATTGCCCCAGATAACGCGAGCCGCGTCCTTGCCACGGCGCATGTCGCTTTCATCCACCACATCGTCATGCAGCAAGGTAGCGGTGTGCATGAATTCGACGGCCATTGCGAGTTTGATGTGGTGAAGGCCTTTGTAGCCGCACATGCGCGCGGCGGCCACGGTCAACATGGGGCGGATGCGCTTGCCACCGGAATTGATCAAATGGCCTGCAAGCTGCGGAATCAACTCCACATGACTTTGAGCTTTCTCCAAAATCAGGTCATTGATCAGGTTCATGTCCTGGGTGGTCAGCTTCACCAACGCGTCAAGCGACGGCGCTGGCTTGTCCTGCCCTGCTTCAAACGGAATTACGACGCCCATCCTGACCAAACCCTTGTTGCCTCAATTTTCAGCTTAGCAAGCCCTTTGCCCCGAAAGACGTGGCGCATTGCCGCTGTTTGTATAGATAGATAACGTCGTGGTAACCAGTCATTCACCAAACCACGTTAAATCTTGCGGGGCATGCAACTGGCAACTGACACATATTACGCACCTCCTGCCGCGCCCGTTGCGGCACCGCAAGGTGTACCCGCTTCGCTCACGGAAGATGCTTTCCTGGGCGGTAAACTACGCGTGTTGCAGCCTGAGAAGGGCTAT
This sequence comes from Hyphomicrobiales bacterium, assembly GCA_031376985.1. Taxonomy (GTDB): domain Bacteria; phylum Pseudomonadota; class Alphaproteobacteria; order Rhizobiales; family Aestuariivirgaceae; genus Aestuariivirga. Next base: position 2,650 of record JANMEM010000172.1, on the reverse strand, counting down.
CGCGCGGGTATTGACGCCGTTTTTCTGGGTGCCACCATTCCCGCGAAAGAGGGTGATACAGTGTTTGAAGCGGGCATAGGCGTAGGCGTGGCCTCGCTTTGCCTGTTGTCGCGCTGCTCTGATATCCATGTCACAGGCATGGAAGTTACGGCACGCTATGCCATGATGTGCGAGGAAAATGCCAAGCGCAACGGTTTTGCCAACAATGTCCGCGTTATCCATGCCGATGTGAAAGAGGCGATGCGCAAGGATTTGGCCAGCATGCCACTGCATGGTACCTTTGCCCATGCCTTTGCCAATCCACCCTATTTCGAAGAAGGCAAGGTCACAGCCTCACCTTCCCTGTTGAAAGCCCAGGCGCATGCCTTTGGCGCAGAAGATCTCGAACTGTGGATCAAGGTGATGCACGCTTTGGTGTGTTTGCGTGGCACCGTGACAATTGTTCACCGGGCTGACATGCTTGGCCGGGTTCTCACGGCCATGGAAGAAAAATTCGGCGACATTCGCGTGGCTCCGCTTTATGCGCGGGAGGGAACAGCGGCAAGCCGTGTTATCGTGCAAGGCATACGCGGATCAAAAGCCCCGATGCAGTTGTTGCCCGGATTGATTCTGCATGGCGAAGGCAATGCCTTCACGCCAGATGCGGAAGCCGTGTTGCGCGACGGTGCGGGCTGGCGGTTGCGGTGAGCGCTAAACCAGCCATATGCGACCATAGGGAGCAACCGGTACGGCATCTCCATGCAAGGTGACTATTCCGCCACCCAACACATCGCGGAACTCTGTAACGCCTAGACTTTGCAACTGGGCGGCTGAAACGCTGGTCCACTGTTCTGTGAAATTGAATATCCCCATCAATGTTCCTTCATCAGCAAGCCTTGCAATGGAAAAGACTTTCGCATTGCCAGTGTCGATGATGCGGGTTGGGACTTGCGATGCCAGGTGGACTGTGGCCTTGCGGCGGGACAATATGTGTTTGACGCCAGCGAGCAGTTCCGCCGCGGCACCCTTGCCTGCTTCGGCGATTTTTACCGCGTCCCAATCCATGCTCGGGCGGTGAAGCCAGCGGTTGTCGTGGGCGTGTTCGGCGACGTCCTTGAAACTGTAGTCATTCGGCAGACCCACTTCGTCACCCATATAGAGCAACGGCAAGCCGCCGAATGAGCACATCAGCGCAAAGCCCATGAGCATGCGCTGCACGGCGAGTTTGGCCTCCTCGTCGTTTTTGTTTTCAAGTGCGGCTTCAAGGCCCGCGAGCGAGGCGAAGCTGCCACTGTTGCGGCGGTCGCCCGTTGCTTCATTTTCCTGGAAAATGCCGCCCCGGGCAAAGGAGCCCTTGAATTCGCCACTGTAGAAGTCAGACAGGAAGCGGCGGTGGCCGGGTCCGGACAAGCCTTGAATAGCGTCAGCATCTTCTTCGGTAATGGCCCAGCCAATGTCGTCATGGCAGCGGATATAGGTGGCCCAGCAGGCATTGCGGAAGCTTTCGGGGAAGTGCTTGCGCAGGGTGTGGGTCATCAGTTTGGTGTCGCGTGTGGCAAGCGATGACCAATATTGCACCATGACATTGTTGTGGTAGGCGAGGTTGGCTTCGCGGCCCGCATGGCGGCCCTGCCCCAGATAGGGAACAAGATCACGCGGTGCGACGATGGCTTCGGCCTTGTGAATGACGGCGGGTGCGGCAATGCGGGTGGCAGCGCGCAAGGCTTGCAGAATATCATGCACTTCAGGCTGGTTCTGGCAATTGGTGCCCATGCGTTTCCACATGAAAGCAACTGCATCAAGCCGCATCACTTCCGCACCCTTGTTGGCGAGGTTCAAAATCACTTCAACAATGTCGAGAAACACGTCGGGGTTCGACCAGTTCAAATCCCACTGGTGTTCGTTAAACGTAGTCCAGACCCATTTCTTGAATTTGGGATAGTGGGTGAAACTGCCCGGTGCGTCATTGGGGAATATTTCAACAAGGGTTTGTTCGTATTGTTTTGGCACCACGTCGGTGTCGAACATCCAGTAGTAGTTCTGGTATTTCTTGTCGCCCTTTTTGGCTTTTTCAGCCCAGGCGTGTTCCTTGGCTGTGTGGTTCAGAACGAGGTCAATACACACGCTCATATTGCGGGCGCGCAGGGCGGCTGTGACTTTCTCAAAATCGTCCATAGTGCCAAGGCGCGGGTCAATGGCGCCATAGTCCATCACTGAATAGCCACCATCATTTGGGCCGGGGCGCGGTTTCAGGCAGGGCATGAAGTGGACGTAGGTGACACCGAGGGATTCGAGGTAGTCCAGATGGTCAAGAACACCCAGCAGGTTGCCTGCGAAACGGTCTACATAGAACACATAGCCCACCATGTTTTCGGACAGGAACCAGTCCGGGCTAATATCGCGAGCAAGGTCGCATTCTTTCAGGGCGGCAGGCCGTTCCTGCCAATGGCGCAACAAAAGCGCTTTCAAACGGGCTTCAATGGTGGGGTTCTCGCCATAGAGCAGCCGGAATGAAGAAAGCAAATCCCGGGCGCTGCGTTTCCAGCGCAGCTCGAATAATTTATGGTCTGCAAGATTCTCCATAGCGCTTTGAAAGCACGGAAAGCCTGCATTGGCAATGGTGCCGCTTCGCATGTGCACCGCTTGCGTTTTTGCGGTGCACCCACCATAT
>JANMEM010000153.1:0-3777 GCA_031376985.1 Hyphomicrobiales bacterium | reverse complement strand
GGCAATGCCATGGCTCCTTTGAACCTCAGTCGGCTGGGCGGATTTCAGTAAGCCTTAACCACGTTTTCCAACCGAAGCTTTACCTCATCGCGCGATAACACCCGAAGTGTTGCTCTTCTGCACGGCACAGAATGGCTTGGTTTGTGGGGTTTGCTGATGATGCGTAAATTGCTTTCGATAGTAGTGCTGGCCTCTGCGGTGGCACTAGCCGGGTGTTCATCCCACAAATCTGAAAAACGCATGGCCGATAGAAATAGCTTTGGCGAAAGTCTGGCGGGATTCAGAGGCAAAGGCAGTTCCTATTACAGCGGCAAAGGCCAAATTCCCCGTGGTGGTGGTCGCTATTCGGTTGGCAAACCCTATGAGGTGGCAGGGCGTTGGTTCACACCGAAAGCTCAGCCCGGTTATGATCGCAAGGGCGCAGCCTCTTGGTATGGCGAAGCCTTTCATCGGCGGAAAACATCAAACGGCGAATATTTCGATATGGCCATGTTGACCGCCGCCCACCCAACACTGCCATTGCCGAGCTATGCGCGTGTAACAAATCTTGAGAACGGCAAAGTCATCGTCGTTCGCATCAACGATCGTGGGCCTTTTGTGGGTACACGCATTATCGATTTGTCGAAGCGATCTGCCGAAGCACTTGGCTACAAGAGCAGGGGCAAAGCCAATGTGCGTGTGCAGTGGATTGGCAACGCGCCGTTGAATGACCAGGGTGCGCATCTCGCCATGATGAACCGCAAAGCAGCATCTGGTGCCGGAATGGGCACTTTGATTGCCGCTGCCGATGGTCCGGCACGTGGTGGAAATAATGATGTGCAAATGGCGCAAGTCGAGTCAGATTTGCATCAAGTTGCTTATGCCTATAATGCACCCAAACCTCAAAAACGAGGCCGGGCAGAGGCGCAAATCATTCAGGTCGGTAGTTTTGCTGATCTGGACACAGCAGAGCAGGCCCGTGCCGCTTTGTCTGCAATAGGTCCGGTTCAGGTTTATGAATGGCAAACCGCTGACGGTCCGCTCTACAAAGTTCAACTCGGACCATTCCTCAGCGTCATTGGTGCCGAGGATGCCTTGGATGACGTTCGCGGGCAGGGCTACCGCAAGGCATCGCTCACCTCGGCCCGTGTCGAGCAGGTGTCTTACAACAACTGATCAGGCAGTTTGCATTCAGGGTGATGCGCCTCTATTCTACAAAGCATGAAGCTGCGCCTGATTATTCTCTTGTTGTGTTTGTCCTCGGTGCCCTTTTCCATGGCGCAAGACGCGACTGACGCTGTACCGATATTTGAAACAGTCGCTCCCAATGCGATCTTGCTCGACGCCAAATCAGGAGAAGTCTTCTTCGAAAAATCTGCCGACGCGGCCGTTCCGCCGGCGAGCATGAGCAAGTTGATGACTCAATCAATTGTGTTTGACCTGCTCAAATCCGGTGAATTGAAGGAAGATCAGGAATTCACCGTCACTGAGGATGCGTGGCGGCGTGGCGGATCACCGTCCGGCAGTTCGACCATGTACGCCGAACTCAACTCCAAGGTCCGTGTCATCGACCTTCTTCGCGGTGCCATCATTCAATCTGCCAATGACGCCTGCATCACCCTTGCCGCAGGCATAGCAGGGTCAGAGTTGGCGTTCACAGAACTCATGCGCAAGAAAGCCGAGAAACTCGGCTTGCAACACAGCACATTCAAAAACGCGACGGGCTTGCCGGACCCTGGACATTTGATGAGCATGCGGGACTTATCGATTCTGGCGCGCCACATCATTTACGATCACCCTGAAAGATACCCGCTTTATGCCGAGGGCAAGTTCACGTGGAACAAGATTGAACAGCAGAATCGCAATCCACTTTTAAAGGATTACGCCGGTGCAGACGGCATGAAGACGGGGTTCACCAAGGAAGCGGGCTATGGCCTTGTGGGTTCCGTGCAGCGCGACGGGCGACGCTTGATAATGGTGGTCGCGGGCCTGAAATCCGCGAATGAAAGAAAGGACGAAGCACAGAAATTGCTCGATTGGGGCTTCCGGCAATTCAAGACTGTCGATGTGTTTGACAAAGATGAAACTGTTGCGAATGCACGCGTTTGGGGGGGCTCGGAAAACTGGGTTGAGTTACGCACAGCACAGGCTTTTCAGGTGGCCCTCACCGCCAAAGAGCAAAAAACCGTTGAGTTGAAACTTAGCTATACAGGGCCATTGATGGCTCCTGTCAAAGCCGGAACCGAAGTGGGCAAGGCGCGCGTCATTGTTGGCGGCAAAACAGTGGCGGAAGTCGCGGTATTGACGGCATCTGAGGTGCCTGCAATTGACTCGATGCTGGACAAGGCCATGGACAGCCTGTCGATCATGGTGTTCGGCGGATAAAAATGCCCGGGCTTTTCATCACATTTGAAGGCGGCGAAGGGGCAGGTAAAAGCACGCAGATCAAGCGATTGGCCGAGCACTTGAAAACTCAGGGCCACGACGTGGTGCTGACGCGAGAACCCGGTGGAACAGGTTCAGCAGAGCAGGTGCGGGCGTTGTTGGTAAATGGTGAACCAGGAAAATGGTCATCAACCGCCGAAGCCTTGTTGAATTATGCCGCCCGCGACTCTCACCTGCGTGGGGTCATCCGTCCGGCACTAACGGCGGGAAAAACGGTGTTGTGTGATCGCTTCATGGATTCGACACGGGCTTATCAAGGCGTGGCGGGTGATTGTCCTATGGAATTGATTGAGGCGTTGGAGAAACAAGTCGTTGGTAAGACACGACCTGATGTGACCTTCATCTTTGACCTTGATCCGGTGCTTGGGCTTGAAAGAGCAAAACAGCGCGGGGCAGGCGTTGAAGACCGATACGAGCGCAAGAGCATTGCTTTTCACAACGCGTTGCGGCAGGGTTTTATCGATATTGCGAGGCAGGAGCCTGCGCGTTGCGTTGTATTGGATGCCAGCCTAGCACCCGACAAAGTATGGGCTTCATTGCTTTCACAAATGCAGGTCCGTGATCATGTCAGACGAAAATGAGGACCCACGCGAAGTTGCCTGGCATCCGCGCTTTGCGACAAGTCTCGTAGGCCATGACGCGGCTTTCGATGGTTTCAAATCCAGTTTCGCGTCCGGTCGTCCACACCATGCGTGGCTGATTTCGGGGCCGACGGGCATTGGCAAGGCAACGTTTGCCTATGCCGTGGCACGACATGTTCTGGCGCAGACCATGGACGCACAACAAGTGGAGCGTTGGGTGCATGCGCGGGCCCACCCGGACTTGGTTTTACTCGAGCGAACATTGAACGATGCCAAGCCAAAGAAAAAACTGCGGGCAGAAATAGCCGTCGATGACGTGAGAAGGTTCATCGACTTCTTCGGCCGCACGTCAGGTGGTGGCGGCTGGCGTGTTGGCCTCGTGGATTCGGCGGACGATTTGAATGCGGAGTCCGCCAATGCACTTCTGAAGTTGGTTGAGGAGCCGCCATCTAAAACTTTGATTTTAATGGTTTGCCATGCACCCGGAAAGTTGTTGCGGACACTGCGTTCGCGCTGTCTCAGATTGCCAATGTCTGCACTTTCAACAGAGCAGACGCAAACCGTACTTCAAAATCTCCCTATTGATCCGGCCCCAGATGAGAAACGACTTCTGGAAGCCGCAAGTATTTCAGGTGGCAGCCCTGGCTTGTCCTTGCAGCTTGTGAGCAGCGAAGGTGCCAAGGCGTTTCATTCCTTTGTCACTGCCAAACGGCTTGACGCGCCGTTGCGGAGTTCAATTGGCCAGCATTTCGCGTCACGAGCTTTGGCCGTG
>JANMEM010000148.1:0-5589 GCA_031376985.1 Hyphomicrobiales bacterium | reverse complement strand
TTGCACCTTGCCATGGCCTTTTGCTGCGAGGCGGAACTTTTGCAGGGTCTCGGAATACAATTGATGGATGATGGGTTCAGGTTTTCCCATGAAGCCGAAGAAGGTGGCCCAGTCCAAATAGTCCATGTTGACGTGGCGATAGTATTTCATGCGGTCCGGCAGTTCCTGATACCAGTGGCAGCCATTGTCGATGTAGGCTTTGAGCTGGTTCGGGTTGACAGGGCCGCGGCCTGCCATGGTGCCGTCCTTGCCGCGGAAGCCTGCGAGGGGGCCGAGGCCGGGGGCGCGTTCGTGGTTGACGATGTAGTCTTCGTAGCCGCCGGGATAACGCGGGCCGCCATCTGCTGCGGTCATGCCGCCAAGGCCGATGCGATGGCCAAGGTCAAGCAACACAGTCTGGAAGGGGCGAACATCCCGGTCGGGTTCGACCACGGGTTGGCGGATGCTATCGGCGGGACCGTCGGCTTCCGAGATTGGGCGATCGAGCATGGAGATGCAGTCCCAGCGCTCAAGATAGGTCGTGTCGGGCAAGATCAGGTCGGCGTAGTACACGGTCTCCGAGGCATAGGCGTCGGAGTAGATGATTTTGGGAATGACGTAACTGCCGTCAGGCTTTTTGGCGGTTAGAGCGGCGATGGTATCCGGCACATTCATGGCGCTGTTCCAGCCCATGTTGGCCATGTACATGAACAGCACGTCGATATGATACGGGTCGCCCTTGGCGGCGTTGTTGATGACCATGTGCATCATGCCGTGAGCCGACAACGGTGCGTCCCATGAGTAGGCTTTGTCGATGCGTTGCGGGGTGCCCGCTTCGTCGATTAACAAATCTTCAGGTGAATTGACGAAGCCAAGCGGCGGGCCGGGCAATGGTTTGTTGGGCTGCACCTGCCCCGGTTTTCCGGCGGGCTTCACATGGGGCGGAATGGCCTTTGGGAATGGTGGTTTATAGCGTGTGCCGCCGGGCACATCGATGGTGCCGAGCATGATTTGCAACAGGTGAATGGTGCGGCAGGTGTGGAAGCCGTTGGAATGGGCGGAGATGCCGCGCATGGCGTGCATGGCCACGGGGCGGCCTTTGGTTGTTGAATGCTGGCGGCCCAGATAATCCGTCCACGGAATTTCGAGTTCAATTTCCTGTTCGAAGGCGGCGTGGGCGAGTTCGGCGGCGATACGACGGATGGTCTGAGCTTTCACGCCGCAGCGTTTCTCAACAGCTTCAGGCGCGTATTCTGCTTGCAGGAAGCGTTCGGCGATCAATGTGAAGGAGGTCACGACTTTCCGGCCATCAGGCAGATTGAAGCGGCCCATCAGTGGTGGATTGAGTCCATAGGTCATGGCAACTTTGGTAGAATGAGTCTGCGGATCCCACACCAATGGTGTGCCTGCACTGTTGCGGACGATCAGCCCATCATCAGCACCGCCGGGATTTTCGATGATGAGCCAAGGTGCATTGGTGTAGCGTGTAAGGTATTCGCCATCAATCTTCTGGTTTTCCAGCAGCACCTGAATGAGTGCCCCGACAAATAATCCATCCGTACCCGGACGAATACCCACCCATTCATCAGCGATTGCGGAGTAGCCGGACTTGACGGGATTGATTGAAACAAACTTCGCACCCCTGCCCTTCAGCTTGCCAAGGCCCGCCTTGATTGGGTTGGACGCATGGTCTTCTGCCACGCCAAAGAGCAGGAAATATTTGGTATGCTTCCAGTCGGGTTCGCCAAACTCCCAGAACGAGCCTCCATAGGTATAGAGCCCGGCTGCCGCCATATTGACCGAACAGAAGCCACCGTGGGCTGCATAATTGGGTGTACCGAATTGCGAGGCCCACCAGCCGGTCAAGCCTTGCGACTGATCGCGGCCCGTAAAGAAAGCCAGTTTCTTGGGGTCAGTGGCGCGTACGTCTTTCAGCCACGAGGTGGCAATGCCAAGTGCCTCGTCCCACTCGATTTCCTTGAACTCACCAGCACCACGTTCGCCGACGCGCAGAAGTGGTTTTGACAATCGTGCGGGCGAATTGTGCTGCATGATGCCTGCCGCACCCTTGCCGCAGATGACGCCCTTGTTGACGGGGTGGTCCTTATTGCCTTCGATGTATTTGACCGTGCCGTCTTTCAAATAGACTTTGATGCCACAGCGGCAAGCGCACATGTAACATGTGGTGGTCTTGATCTCGTCCCAAGTTTTTGGGGATAGGTTAATGAGGGGTTGGAACATTGGCACCATCTTGCTTGAATCCGCAATGTAGTGCCAGTGGTGGATTTGCCGCTAGGACCAGATTAAAACTATTCACCCGCCTCGCGTCTGGCCTGTTCAATTGAAGCAAGATATTCGGCTTTACGTTTATAATATTTTTCAATGATGCCTTCGACGGCTTTTGCCTGTTCAGCAGAAAGATTTGTGGTTTTTGCGGTAATATCACCGACGTCGCCACTGCCTGTAACAGCTGCCGAGGGATCAGCATCTGTACCGGCGACGGCTTTTCCGCCCGCTACAATCGTTACAGGGGCTGCATGGACGATGCCGCCGATGGCCTCAATCGCGACCACCGTTGCAATGAATTCGTCAACAAATGCAATGGTCGATTGATACTGCCATTTTGGAAGAACGTGATTCATATACGCTTCGCAAAGCCTGAAATAGCCATCTCGGAGAAGCTGAATGGATTGGGTGCGCATTGCGATTGAAGCTGCCGCTTCTGACTGGCTCGCTGCCAAAGCCGCATTTGCCGAATTGCCCGAAAAGGTGCCGCCTCCACTCGCAGCAATCTGGGCGGCCTGTGCCACAATGGCATCGGGACTGGGTTCTGTGCACACGACGCGGTCTTTACCCGTACCGCTTTGGATGACCAGTCGTTGTCGCGCATCCAATGACAACACCTGGGTATCTCCAAAGGTGTCCTTGCGATAAATTGTTCCGCCACCATTTGAACAGCCTGACAGGGCCGTGCTGCATATAACTGTTGTTGCAATCAGGGTTTTCAACATCGTTGCCAACTCCACATCGGTCACCCACAGGCGCCGCCCTCGTTTCCCCGGCTTTTTTGAATAGAAGTGCAAACGCAACATTAAACGGCATTGATTGCTTTGACTGTGAGGCGCGTCACATTGTCGGGGATATGCGCAAACCGAATGTCTGGACTAGTATGGCAAATCATCTGGCTCTAACATGGTGCCAATTCTGAATTTTGGACCTGAAATATGCGTGACTGGTTGATTCATCTCCGACGTGGCGAATATGCGAGTTTGCAGACGCAGATCCGGGAGGCCTTGGTGTCGGCCATTCTTGACCGGAATCTTGATCCGGCAGAGCCCATCCCCTCAACCCGTAAAATGGCAAAGTCGCTGGGGGTTTCGCGAAATACTGTTGTGCTGGCCTATCAAGGATTGCTGGATGATTGCTATCTTGTGGCACGAGAACGGTCTGGCTATTTTGTTTCTGAAAAGGCGCTTTCGGAAACTGCCGCACCAGCGAGACGTATTGCGCTCAAACCTCACCCTGAATCGGCTGTTGATTGGCAAAGGCGTTTCAAGCTCCGTCCGGCCAGCAATGAGTTTCCGGCAAAGCCTCAGGATTGGCAGAAATATCCCTATCCCTTTATTTATGGCCAGGTTGATCACAATCTTTTTCCATTGGCGGAATGGCGAGAGTGCACAAGGCAGGCTTTGGGTAAAAAATGGCTGGGCAGCTGGACCAATGATGCGTGGTCAGTGGATGATCCATTGCTTGTCGAACAAATCCGGCGGCGGATTTTGCCGCGCCGCGGCATCATGGCGTCGGACGATGAAATTCTGATCACGCTGGGCGCACAAAATGCGCTTTATCTTTTGACCACAATGTTGGTCGATCGCAGCACACGGGTGGCGATGGAAGACCCGGGTTATCCTGATGTGCGCTATGCTTTTGAATTGCATGCAGGCCAGGTGCTGCCTATTCCTGTCGATGAACATGGGCTGACGCTGGCCCCCGCACTGGATTTGGCTGATGTGGTTTTCACGACGCCGAGCCATCAATACCCGACAACCGTGACCATGCCGCTGGAACGGCGCATGGCCCTGTTGAAAAAGGCGCGCGAAAAGGACTTTCTCATCATCGAAGATGATTATGAGTTTGAAACCAACTACGTCAATGAGCCTTGCCCGGCCTTGAAATCGCTCGATGATGATGGCCGCGTAATTTACGTGGGCTCACTTTCGAAAACCATGTTCCCCGGCTTGCGACTGGGGTTCATGGTTGGACCGAAAGCGCTGATCGCAGAGGCGCGGGCGTTGCGGCGTTTGATGGTACGGCACCCGCCCAACAACAATCAAAGGGCGGCGGCGTTGTTCTTGTCGCTCGGTCATCACGACACACTGATCCGGCGGTTGCACAAGGCTTATCGCACACGCTGGGAAGTGATGGGAAAAGCGCTGAATGATCACCTGCCAAATGCATCGCGCAGCCCGTCATTCGGTGGCACAGCCTATTGGGTGAGCGGTGCGGAAACGTTGGACAGTGAGGCCTTGGCAAACGCAGCTATCGAAAGAGGTATATTCATTGAGCCAATGCGGGTCACCTTTGCCGCACACAATAAGCCGCGAAATCATTTCCGCTTGGCGTTTTCATCCATTGATGAGGCGAAGATTGAAAAGGGCATCACGTTGCTGGCGGAGAGTATTCGGGATTTGAGGTGAGGGTGGGCTTGGCCTTTGGAACCTCACGTGGCGCACTATAATATCGGATACCCGCTCCAGTCTTTTACCGTGCGCAGCGCTAATGAGGACTGAATGCGTTGCAGGCCCGGCAGACGCGCAAGTTTGGTGCGGTGGATGCGTTCGTAGTCTTCGGCATCTTTGGCAATGACGCGCAGCAGATAGTCGAATTGGCCGCTCATCAAGTGGCATTCCAGAATCTCGGAGACACGCTGCACGGCTTTCTCGAATTTTTCAAAGGCTTCTTCGGTTTGCGCGACAAGCGACACTTCGACGAAGAATTCGTTGGTGAGGCCAAGTGCCTTTCGGTCTAGCGCTGCACTGTATCCGGTGATTATGCCCTTTTTCTCCAGCAGCTTGACACGGCGATGGCAGGATGATGCGGAGAGGCCTGCTTTTTCAGCGAGCTCTGCCAAGGCCATGTTGCCCTGACGCTGCAACTGCGTGAGAATGATTTTGTCTGTTCTGTCGAGATTATCGGATTTCATTGCATAAATCTGGCATATTATCGAATATTATTCAATCCATTGGCTAGCCGGAGCGCATGGCGCGGAATTTCATTTCAGTGGACTTGTGTATGATTGTGACAATCAATCGAAGAGGAAATGAAAATGCTTGTCGGCGTGCCAAAGGAAATCAAGAACCATGAATATCGCGTGGGCATGACGCCCACATCGGTGAATGAAGCTGTGCGCCACGGTCACAAAGTGATGGTGCAGGCGGGTGCCGGTCTTGGCATCGGATCATCAGATGATGATTATAAGAAGGCCGGTGCAACGATCATTGCCAATGCGGATGAGATTTTCGCAAAAGCTGACATGATTGTGAAAGTGAAAGAGCCGCAATCACAAGAGCGCAAAATGTTGCGTGAGGGCCAGATACTTTATACCTATCT
>JANMEM010000128.1:0-2289 GCA_031376985.1 Hyphomicrobiales bacterium | reverse complement strand
CCCTTGCCCAATTGTCGCTGTTTCATGCCGCTCGCTTCTCAATATTGATTTTGTCCGTTGTAAGGGCTAGCAGCCGCACATGTCCACAATCGTTCGCTTCGCCCCCTCGCCCACTGGCCGCATACATATCGGCAATGCGCGTACCGCAATTCTTAACTGGCTGATGTCCCGCAAGGAGCATGGTCAGTTCATTTTGCGCTATGACGATACCGACGTGGCGCGGTCAACGCAGGAATTTGCAGATGGCATTGCCACTGATATCGCTTGGCTTGGCATCGTGCCAGACCGGGTGGAATGGCAGTCGAAACGCTTTGGCCGTTATGGCGAAGTTGTGGCTGATATGAAGGCCAAGGGGCAACTTTACCCGTGCTATGAAACCGCCGATGAACTGGAGCGCCGCCGCAAGCGGCAAGAGGCCCGTGGCGGTCTGCGCACCTATGATCGTGCGGCTTTAAAACTGACGGCAGATGAACGTTCCGCATTGGAAGCACAGGGGCGCAAACCCCACTGGCGTTTCAAGCTCGATCATCGCGTCATTGAATGGAATGATCTCATTCGCGGGCCACAGCACACGGACCTTGCCAGCCAGTCTGACCCTGTGCTGGTACGCGAAGATGGCAGTTATCTCTACACCCTGCCCTCTGTGATCGACGATATTGATTTCAGCATCACCCATGTTATCCGTGGTGAAGACCATGTGACCAATGCTGGTGTACAGGTCGCCATTACCGAAGCCTTGGGTGGCACGCCTCCGATTTATGCGCATCACTCGCTGTTGGTCGGGACCGATGGCAAGGGCTTGTCGAAGCGCATCGGCTCACTCTCGATTGCCTCGATGCGCGAGCAGGGGCTGGAGCCGATGGCTGTCGTCTCCCATGCGGCACTGCTTGGCACGTCGGACAATATTCATCCGTGTGCTGATATTCAGGAACTGGTGGATGGCTTTGACCTCACCAAGATTTCGCGCGCTCCCGGGCGCTTCGACGAGAAAGACCTGAACCAGCTGAATGCCAAGCTGTTGCATATGCTGCCGTGGGACGCCGTGAAGCATCGCCTGCCTGAACAGACGGAGGCGTTTTGGCTGGCCATTCGCGGCAATATCGAAAAGTTCTCGGAAACCGAATTTTGGGATGATGTGATCCAGCAGGATTTGAAAATTGATCCGGCTGCAGAGGATGTGGAGTTTATCGCCATAGCCCGCGCTGCATTGCCGCCAGAACCGTGGGATGGCACGACATGGAAGACCTGGACAGACGCATTGAAGGCAAGCACAGACCGCAAAGGCAAGTCCTTGTTCATGCCGCTTCGTATGGTGCTGACGGGCTTGGACCACGGGCCAGAACTGGCGGCACTGCTACCACTGATCGGGCGGCAGAAGGTGCTGGACCGGATGGGGTTAGTGTAAACATATCTGTTGACAAAAAGGTAAAGAGAATCTATTTAACTTTCAGAAGTTGGTGCCAAAGGCAAAAAGCCGAGTGAACAGTTTTGTTCTGCATCGTATTCGAGGGCGTAATAGCGCCAAAACAGGAATTGTGTGGGATTCGGTAAGCTATTCTCAACGTACGCATTTCCTTGACTCGTCTTACGATTTTTCAAACAAGATTCACTAAAAGGCATAAATTATGAACTATTCAGAACTTCGCCGTTTTTTGGCGAAACAAAAGTGTACATTCGAAACCCATAAAGGCGGCAGTGGTCATATCACTGTAAAACGTAACGGTAGAACCACTCAAATTCCCGCCCATGGCAGCGGAAAAGAAATGAGCAAGGGATTGGTTCACAAAATTCTGAAGGACTTGGGACTCAAGTGATTGCCTATCGCGTCAAACTTACACCTGATGAGGGAACGTTTTTAGTAACGTCTCCTGATTTTCCAGAACTCACAACCTTTGGCGAAACGCGGGAGGATGCTTTGGGTTATGCGGTAGGTGCGTTTGAAGAGGCAATTGCTGCTCGTATTGCCTATCGTGAACCTGTGCCCTCCCCTTCGAAAGGCAAGGCATCTGACCCAAAGGTTGAGCTGCCTTTTCAGACCGAAGTGAAAATCCTGCTGTATCAAGAAATGCACAAGGATGGCGTGAAGAAATCTGATCTTGCCAAGAAGATGAATTTGCATCGTCAGGAAATGGATCGTTTGTTGAAGTTTGGCCACGCGACGAGTGTTGGTAAAATTGAATCCGCCTTTGCGGCCCTTGGCAAACGCATTCATCTTGAAGTGGCGGACGCAGACTAAAGCTTTGCTCATCACCTGCATCATTCCCACGCGCAACAGGCCTGACTACATTG
>JANMEM010000094.1:0-5551 GCA_031376985.1 Hyphomicrobiales bacterium | reverse complement strand
CTCCCAGCCGGGTATTGCTTAATGTGGCCCAGAATGGGTGATTTTGCAAGGGGTGGGTGAAGGCCGGGCTCTCACCCTAGGGTTTAAACACCAGCCGGGCCTGTTCGGCCAAAATATCTGTAACGCGTGCCGGTGCGTCTCGTCCCCGCAACATGACATAGTCGATCATGGGCAACTCTGGCAGGCCCTCATCCGAACGAACCAGTCTCAGGCTATCCGTCAAGTGGTCATTTTCAAGAGTGGTGGAAACAGCAATGCCCGCCCTGACGGCTGCAAGCTGCCCAGCTGTAGTGGTAGAGGTAGCCACGATCTGGTAGTTCAGGTTTGCCTGCTGCAGCGCGCGGTTGGCCATTCCTCGCCAGATGCATTCAGTGAGCCATGCGGGTCGCCATGGGCAAAGTTCCATGCCCACCATGATCGGCAGCGGATTGCGTAAATGTTGCTTGTGTATATCCGAAGTGACCCAGCGCAAGCGCGTTTGCCAGATTTGCTCGGCTGGCCAATGCCTCGGGGCCACCGTGCTTTGCGACAAGACGAGATCATGAGCACCGGCTTGCAACTGCTGGGCGAGTGCGCAAGAGGCGACAGTCGAGACCTGGACTTCAACAGAAGGCTGAACCGCGGAAAAGTTCTTCAGGATGGTGGACAAGAAAGGTTCTGCCAACTCCTCCGCAATGCCAAAGCGGATTGTGCCGCGGACGGGTGCGGCCTTGAGCATTCCCATGACATCATCATTGAGTGCCAAAAGTTCCTTCGCCCGGCCCAGCAGAGTCTGGCCAAATGAACTTAATTCGACACTGCCACCTTTGCCACGGACCAACACGGCCTGACCCAGCACGCCCTCCAGCTTCTGCATTTGCAACGAAACCGCTGACTGGGTGCGGCCCACTTTTTCGGCTGCGCGGGTAAAGCTCTTCTCTTCCGCAATGATGACGAAGCTGCGGAGCAAGTCCAGGTCAAAAGCGAGAGGCAAAGCCATGGCAATGAGAATTGCTCATTCGCCGGATTTGCGCAACTCGTTTCCAAAATGCAGGAGACCGAGGCAGTGTCCGGTCATCAACAAGGAGAATTGCAATGACCCACTTTACTTTCAACAATGGCATCGCTTCCAGCCTCCGGCACTTCATCGATGCCTTGCAATATCCCGCCATCAAGCGCAGGTTCACGCTGTCTGGTGGACACTATCGCCCAGCACTCAACGCCCGTCTTCGTCACGATATTGGCGAAGATGATTGTCGTCCAGCGTCGGAGCCATCCCTGCTGCAACTGGAAGCAGTTCGGGCAAGTTCTGTGGATCAAATGCTTTTGCGCTCATTCTGATTTTAGCCGCTTAACAACAGGAGAAAACGACCATGAAGAAATATGTCATCGAACGCGCCCTGCCAGGAATCGGCGGATCGTCAGCTGCCGAACTTTGCGGTGCCGCTGCAAAGTCAAATGAAGCGCTCGCCGAAATCGGCAAGGACGTGCAATGGGTGGAATCTTACGTCACGGCAGACCAGACATATTGCGTCTATCTGGCAAAGGATGAAGCCACAATTCACCGTCATGCAAAATTGTCTGGCTTTCCGGCCACACGCATTCAGGAAGTGAAAACCATGATCGACCCGACGACGGCGACGGCGGCGTAGATACGATCTTTCAAAATGCCTGTTCGCGTGAAAGATGGCGGGCAGGCTGGCATCGTGAGGTGTATTTTTCATCATTGTGACCTTGCAATGTAACTACAATTGTGGTTACATAGATTTATGCTGTTTGAGTGGGATGATGCAAAAGACAAGAGCAACATCGCAAAGCACGGTGTTGGGTTCGAAAGGGCGAAGCGTATTTTCGATGGTCCAATTCTGACGTGGATTGATGATCGCAAAACCTATGGGGAGACCCGGATGCGAAGCATAGGATGGGTTGACGGCATTGTTATTTTGGCCGTGATCCACACGAATCGTTCTGGCAAAATCCGTATCATTTCAGCCCGACCTGCTGACCGCAGCGAAAGGAAGAACTATGAAGAAGCGTTATCAAAAAGAAATGAGTCTTGAGGATTTGGCCGCAGTCAGTGATGAGGAGATCGATTACAGCGATATTCCACAACTGGACGCGAAATTCTGGAAAAATGCCAAACTTGTTGAACCGGAGAATACCCAGCAGGTGACGCTACGCGTTAAAAAATCTGTGCTGGAAGCGTACAAGGCAACAGGCAAGGGGTACCAAACGCGGATGAATGCTGTGCTTGAAAGTTTTGCAAGGACGTTGGGGAAGTAGTGGCCTGCATTGAAATCTTCGAAACCAGCGCACGCCAACATTGTCTGATGAAGGTCTGGCTTTTTTCGCATTGGCCCTAACCCGGGCGATAAACCCGTTTGGCTTCTGGGTCATCCATGTCAAACGGAATGGCTTCGAGTTCTTTCCAAAGAGCTTCCGGGATTTCAAAATTGGCCCAGTCGATGGTCTGTTGTACACGTTCAGGCGAAGACACGCCGCAGATCGTCGAGGCGACGAGCGGTGAATTCATGGAGAACTGCAAGGCGGCAGCGCCCATGGGCACAGCGTATTTCGCGCAGGCAGCTTCAATGGCATTTGCACGCGATTTAATATCGTCGCCTGCGGGCATGTAAGCAAACAGTGGTGCCTTTGCAGCTCCCTTGGCCAGAATGCCGCTGGCGTAAGGAGCTGCGTTGATGACGGCAATGTTGCGGGACTTTGCCAGTTCAAACATGTCCGTACCCTGACGATTGAGCAAGGTGAAACGGTTGTGGCTGATCAGGGCATCAAAATCATAGTCGCGCAGCAGCGGCATCATGACGTCGGTTCGGCCAGCGGCGAGGCCCACGGCCTTGCACAGGCCCTGTTCTTTCATGCGGAACAGGGCGCCGAGCGCGCCGCCCTTCTTGGTGACGTCATTCAGGTCAGAGGCGTATTCAGGATCATGGAGATGAAGGAGATCTATTGACGAAACGCCGAGCGCCTTCAGGCTTTCTTCAAGTGATTGTTGTGCTCGCTCACCATCGAATTTTCCATTGGTCATGTTGCGATCAAGTTTAGACGAAATGACCAAGCCCTTTGGCAAGCCGCCACGGGCGCGAATGGCATCGCCGATACGCTTTTCGCTTTCGCCCATGCCGTAGTTTCGCGAGGTATCGAGAAACGGAATCGGGCCGTCAAAGATCGCATTGAGTGTGGCGCGGGCGCGGACTTCACCGACTGAATAGCCATAGGTGTCTGGCATATCACCCAAGGCCGTGGTGCCGAAACAGATGGCGGGGATGGTCAAGCCTGACGACTTGAGGTTCACGGTTTTCTGCGCTGCGGTTGGCATGGGAACTCTCTTTTGCTTACTTGAAATAATCCTGCAATGGCCTGACTTTTATAGCGTCGGCTTTCTGGGCCGCAATGGCTTTTGTGGCGCTGATAATGCCGGGCAGGGTTGTGTAATAAGGCACCTTCTGCATCACTGCAGTCTGGCGGATGGATTTTGAATCGGACTCGGAAGAGCGCGTTTCCGTTGTGTTGAGCACCAATTGAATGTCGCCATTCTTGATGGCGTCAACAACATGCGGGCGGCCTTCGAGGACTTTGTTGATCTTGGTGGATGGCACGCCTTTCGACTCGAAGAAGGCATGGTTGCCGCCCGTGGCCTTGATGGTGAAGCCGAGTTCGACAAGTTTTTTTATTGAGGGCAAGGCTTTTGCGCGATCAGATTCTTTCACCGACACGAACACTGTGCCCGCTTTTGGAATGCGCATACCTGCGCCCAACTGGGCTTTGGCGAAGGCCATATCGTAGGTTTTGTCGAGGCCCATGACTTCGCCCGTCGAGCGCATTTCGGGCCCCAGCAACACATCTACGCCGGGGAAGCGGTTGAACGGGAAAACGGCTTCTTTCACGGCGACATGATTCAACTTTTTGGATTTCAGATTGAAGGCCGCGAGCTTCTCGCCAGCCATGACCCGAGCGGCAATTTTGGCCACGGGTTCGCCGATGACTTTTGCCACGAAAGGAACTGTACGCGAGGCACGCGGGTTTACTTCGAGAATGTAGACAACGTCATCCTTGACCGCGAACTGCACATTCATCAGGCCGACGACGTTGAGCGCAAGTGCGAGTTTTTTCGATTGCTCTTCAAGTTCCGCAATGATTGCGGGTTTGAGCGAATAGGGTGGCAGTGAACAGGCGCTGTCACCGGAATGCACACCAGCTTCCTCGATGTGTTCCATCACGCCTGCAACAAACACGTCAGCGCCATCGCAGATACAATCGACATCAACTTCGATGGCGTTCGACAAATATGAGTCGATCAGTACAGGAGAGTCGCCTGAGACGACGACAGCCTCGGTGATGTAGCGTTGCAACTGCGCATCGTCGCGAACGATTTCCATGGCGCGGCCACCCAGCACATAGGATGGACGGATGACGACGGGGTAGCCGATTTTCTTGGCAATCTTTTTCGCTTCAGCGGCGGAATGCGCCATGCCGTTTTCAGGTTGGCGCAATTTGATTTTGCGCACCAGCTTGGAGAAGCGGTCACGGTCTTCGGCAAGATCAATGGCATCCGGCGTGGTACCCAAGATGGGTACGCCTGCATCTTCCAAGGCCTGCGCCAGCTTCAGCGGAGTCTGGCCGCCGAACTGTACGATCACGCCGTGCAAGGTTCCTTTGCGTTTTTCGGCGTGGATGATTTCGAGAACGTCTTCCACGGTGAGGGGCTCGAAATACAAACGGTCAGAAGTGTCGTAGTCCGTCGATACAGTTTCGGGATTGCAGTTGACCATGATTGATTCATAGCCCGCATCGTGCAGCGCAAAGCAGGCGTGGCAACAGCAATAGTCAAACTCGATGCCTTGGCCGATGCGGTTTGGTCCGCCGCCGAGGATGATGACTTTTTTCTTGTCGGATACCTGCGCTTCGTTGCCGTGATTTCCGGCTATGCCCGTTTCGTAAGTTGAATACATATAGGCGGTGGGCGATGCAAATTCGGCGGCACAAGTGTCGATGCGCTTGAACACAGGGCGCACTTTCAGCTTGCGGCGGTGGGCGGAGACGCGGGCTTCCTTGATGCCAACGAGTTCGCTCAAGCGCTTGTCCGAGAACCCCATGGCTTTCAGTTTTCGCATATTTGTTGCGTCGTTGGGCAGGCCCTTCTGGCGAATGGTGGCCTCCATCTGCACCAGCTCTTCAATCTGCCGCAGGAACCAGGGTTCGTATTTGCAGCTTTCGTAGATCTGCGAAACCGTCGCACCATGGCGGAAAGCTTGTGCGATTTTCAACAGACGGTCTGGAGTTGCAAGGCCCAAGGCGGCGCGGATGGCGTTCTTGTCATCGCCTTCGCCGATGCCGGGAATGACGATTTCGTTCATGCCGCTGAGGCCCGTTTCCAAACCGCGCAGGGCCTTCTGGAATGATTCCTGGAAAGTCCGGCCAATGGCCATGACTTCGCCCACGGACTTCATGGCGGTGCCCAGATAGGGTTGGGCGCCGGGGAATTTTTCGAAGGTGAAGCGCGGAATTTTTGTGACGACGTAATCGATGGTCGGCTCGAAAGAGGCAGGCATGG
>JANMEM010000056.1:0-6501 GCA_031376985.1 Hyphomicrobiales bacterium | reverse complement strand
CGCCGTGGTGCGCGGATTTTGCAATTGGCGGTGACGGAGGATGGTGCCCGCGAAATTGCCAAACGCTCCCGTGGCACACCTAGGATTGCCGGGCGGCTGCTGCGCCGCGTACGGGATTTTGCATCAGTGGATGGAACAGAGCGTGTAGATGCCAAAGCCGCTGACAAGGCATTGCGTTTGCTCGATGTCGACGAACAAGGCCTTGATGCGCTGGACCATCGCTACCTCAAATGTATCGCGCTGAATTTCGGTGGCGGGCCCGTGGGTATTGATACCATTGCGGCATCGCTGTCTGAAGGGCGGGACGCGCTGGAAGATGTGGTCGAGCCCTATCTGTTGCAACTTGGCTTTTTGAACCGCACACCTCGCGGGCGCTTGTTGACGCATCATGCCTTTAGGCATTTGGGATTGGCCGTGCCGAACCGGGCGGAAATCACGCTAGGTGTTTTGCCTTCGGCGGAGGGAGAATGAGTCCGGACCAACCAGCCCTTCGAGGCTCGCAAGAGCTCGCACCTCAGGGTGAGGGGCAGAAAGAAAACCTCATCCTGAGGTGCCCGCTCTTTGCGGGCCTCGAAGGATGCGCCGCATGCTGAGCGGCACCATTACCAACGGCATTCACCACCTGCCTATCCGGGTCTATTACGAGGACACGGACTTTTCCGGTTATGTCTATCACTCCAACTATCTCAAATTCTGCGAACGTGCCCGGTCTGATTTCTTGCGGGTTTTGGGTGTGGACCAGAATGCAATGTTTGCCAGCGGCGGAGCATTTGTGGTGCGGCGCATGATGTGCGACTTCCTCAAACCCGCGAAATTCGACGACATCTTGACAGTGGAATCTTCTCCCGGCGAGGCGAAGGGCGCACGCTTTGAGATTTCGCAGCGGGTTTTGCGTGGCGATGACGTGCTGTTTACAGCCGAAGTCACAGCCGTGCTGATTGACCAGAACGGCCGCCCGAAACGCCTCACCCCTGATCTGCTTGCAGCCCTTGCCAGCGTCACATCCTAACCACTTGTTAACCATAACTGTTTCAAGTCAAAATCAATGACGGAAGTCTCTTCTCCGGCCATGTTGTGATTCGCTGAAATGCCCGAATTGCCGCAGAATCGGCGCATTTTCAGTGTTTGAGGCACCCGTCTGACGGCGACACCTCAGATCAAGCCAAGCGGGACGGGGGACAGTTTCGCCGCAATCGGGGACCAAAGAAGAAGCATGGAACAGATTACAGAATTACCGGGCGCAGCAGTTCAAGCGCCAAGCCTGTCGCTGTTTCATCTGGTCATGCAAGCCTCTTGGCCTGTGTTTCTGGTCATGGTTGGTTTGGCCATTGCTTCGGTGTGGTGCTGGGCCATCATTATTGAAAAGTGGTTTGCCTTCCGCAAGGAGAATGCCGCCAATGACCGTTTCGAAAGCATGTTCTGGTCCGGCCAATCGCTTGACGACATCTATCACGGTGCCCGCAACCGCGACCCTGTTGGCATGGCCTCGGTCTTCGTTGTGGCCATGGAAGAGTGGAAACGCAGCCAGGGTGCAGCCATGCGGGCAGGCTTTGCGGGCGTGATGAAGCGCATCGAAAAAGTCATGGACGTGCAAATTCAAAAGGAAATGGGCGATCTGGAATCGCGGTTGTTGTTTTTGGCCACGATTGGCTCTGCTGCTCCGTTCATCGGTTTGTTTGGCACCGTCTACGGCATCATGACGTCATTTCAGGGCATCGCAAGTTCCGGTAATACCAGTCTGGCCGTCGTTGCACCAGGTATTGCCGAAGCACTCTTCGCCACCGCCATAGGTTTGGTCGCCGCCATTCCCGCGACCATTTTTTATAACATGTACGCCTCGGACGCATCCAAGGTCGCGACGCGGCTTGAAAACTTCGCCGACGAATTCTCTGCCATCATTTCCCGTCAGCTTGATGAGAGGGCCTGAGCCATGGGTGCGTCATTCAGCGCAGGCAGTGGCGGCGGCAGCAGACGCGGACGACGTGGCAACCGCAAAACGCTGAATGCCGAAATCAACGTCACACCTCTGGTGGACGTGATGCTGGTATTGCTCATCGTGTTCATGGTCGCAGCCCCCCTAATGACGGTGAGTGTTCCTGTGGACTTGCCAAAGGCCAACGCCAAGCCTTCGGCTGCACCCGTGGAGCCAACATACATTACCGTGCAGGCCGACAAGACAGTGTATCTCGGTGAAATCAAGATGACCTTCGCCGATTTGCTGCCAAAACTGGAGACCACGGCAAAAGAGGGCAAGAATGAGAACCTGATGGTGCGCGCCGACTCATCATTGACCTATGGCAACATCATGGAAGTGCTCGGCATGTTGAATAGCGCTGGCTACACCAAGGTGGGCCTCGCCACATTACCGCTCGAAAAGCCTGTTACGCCTTAGCCAATGAAAAAGAGCATACTCGGTTCAGTATCCTTTCATGCGCTGATATTGCTGTTGGCGCTGTTTGGCATACCTGCAACCAAGCCGTTTGAAATCCAGCCTGTGGAAGCCATTCAGGTGGATATTTCCAATATCACTGACCAGACCAAGGTAAAGGCGCAAACAAAGTCTGATGAAAAGACCGTCGACAAGCCAAAGCCAAAAGTTTCAAAAGCCGTCGAGAAAGCCAAGCCCCAGGAAAAGGTGACCGAGGAAAAAAAGGTTGCGGCGAAGGAGCCCGCCAAGGTCGAACCACCGCCGCCCGAACCTGAGAAAAAGGTGGAACCGCCGAAACCGGTAGAAGAAAAAAAGGTTGAGGACACGCCGATTGATCCTGATCCTTTGAAGCAGATGCTTGAAGCCGAAGATGCAAAGTTGAAAAAGGTAGAAGAGAAAAAGAAAAAAGACGAAGCCAAAAAGCTGAAGGCTGAAGAAGAAAAGAAAAAGCAGGAAGAGGCCGACGCTAAGGCCAAAGCTGATGCCAAGAAAAAAGCTGATGCAGAAAAGAAAAAACCAAAACTTGATGTGGCCCAGCTTGAAGAACTGTTGAACAAGGAAAACGACGAAGCTTCGGCACCTGTTGAAAAAAAGGACGAGGCAGGCACACCCGAAAAGGCAACCAAGGATATTCAGGGTGCCGATGATGCCATGTCGGCGACCATCATTGACGCCATGCGGCAGAAGCTGGCGGAGTGTTGGTCCATCCCGCCATCAGTGCGTGAAAACAAAGACGTTGTGACTCTGCAATGGAAAATGAGCAAGGACGGCCGCGTTGTGGGACAGCCAATTGTCATTGGCGGCAGCGGTGGCATCGCGGCACAGCAGGCAGCGATTTCGGCAGTGAAAGCCTGCGAACCCTACGACTGGTTGCCACCGGATGGGTATCATTTATGGCGTGAGTTTGAATGGAACTTCGAGCCGCGCTAAGAAAGAATTGAAGGAATTGATGTGATGATGATTTTAAAACGTTTTGTGGCTTCAGTTTTGGCGGCACTGGTTTTGCTGGCCTTTGCGGGTATCGCCCAGGCGCAACTCAAGGGCAGCAATCAGGACGGCCGTATTGACCCGATCCCTCTCGCCATAGCGCCATTCCTGTCATCTGGTGCCGATGAAGCCGCAGCCGCCGTGTCCGGGGTCATCGCCAACAACTTGGGTCGCACAGGTTATTTTGCACCCATTGCCCCTGACTCTTACCCCGAACAAATCACCAACCTCGACGCCGAACCTGCCTTTGATGCGTGGCGCGGCATCAAGGCGCGCGCGCTGGTGACGGGCTCGGTTGCCGATGAGGGCGGAAAAATCCGCGTCACCTTCAAACTCTACGACATCAACTCCGGTCAATTGCTGGCCAGCCAGAGTCTGGCGGCATCGCCAAAACTGGCACGCCGCCTGGCCCATCGCGTGTCTGATCAAATTTACAAGGCTCTCACGGGCTTTGACGGCTATTTCGACACGCGCATTGTTTTCATCGATGAAACCGGCGACAAGCGGAAACGAGTCAAGAAATTGGCGATCATGGATCAGGACGGTTTCAACCCGCACAACCTCCCCATCAGTGGCGACCTGCTGCTAACGCCACGCTTTTCACCAACCTCAAACGAAGTCACCTATATGTCGTTCGGCACAGGTGTTCCGCGGGTGTTTGTCTATAACATCGACACCAACCAAAAAGAGATCGTTGGTGACTTTCCCACCATGAGTTTCGCGCCGCGCTATTCGCCCGACGGCAACAAGGTCATCATGTCTCTGCAAAGTGACGATGGCGAGAACTCCAACATCTTCGAAATGAATTTGCAGACGCGAAAGCAGCGCCAGATCACCGATGTGGCCGCCATCAACACGGCACCATCCTATTCACCAGACAGCAGCCAGATTGTGTTCGAGTCTGATCGTGGTGGCACCCAGCAGATCTATGTCATGGATGCCAGCGGTGGAGGCCAAAACCGCGTCAGCTTTGGGAAGGGCCGCTATTCAACACCCGTCTGGTCGCCGGATGGTCAATGGATTGCGTTTACAAAATCGGCAGGTGGAAAGTTCTCCATCGGCGTCATGAAGCCCGATGGTTCAGGTGAACGCATCCTCACCGAAGGATTTCACAATGAAGGCCCAACATGGGCGCCCAACAGCCGCGTTATCATGTTCTTCCGCGAAACCGGCGGCGAGAACGGCGGGTCGCATTTATTTTCGGTGGACGTGACGGGGTATAATGAGCAACCCGTGACGACACCAGGCTTCGCAAGCGATCCCGCCTGGTCTCCTCGGTTGAATTGAGAAGGGTTTTGAAATAGTGGACTATTGTTCGTGTTTCGGCCATAATACGGAAAACACGGAATATCTGGAACAGCGCTATCATGATCCGCATATCTTCAACTGACTTTGGCAAGGAAGTAGGACGCTACCAAGACGCCGCCTTGACTCAGCCTGTGGTGGTAACACGCAATGGCCGCGATCGCACGGTCATGATTTCTGCTGAAGAATACATCCGTCTCAAGCAAAGGGATCGCCAAGTTTTTGCAGCTGGTGAACTTCCTGAGGCCCTGATTGAGGCCATATCAAAAAGTGAAATGGACCCGAAGCATCGTCATCTTGATGCACTCGTAGAAGACTGGAATCCGTGAAACTTCCAAAGCCGGAACCGGGCCTCGTTATCCGTTATTCGTATCTGTGGATGCGCGAGTATGAAGAAGGGCGCGAGGAAGGAGTAAAAGATCGACCTTGCGCTATAATTCTCGCGACAAACGGGGAAGAGAAGAAACAAGTTCTGGTCGTGCCGATCACTCACACATCGCCCTCGGATGACGAGGTGGCGGTTGAACTTCCGCAGGACGTAAAAAGATTGTTGCGGCTGGATGCAGAGCGTTCCTGGGTGATACTGTCCGAAAGTAACTTGTTTCAATGGCCCGGACCCGATTTACGACCAAGTCGCAAAGAATTGGATAGTTCAGTCGCTTTCGGTCTGTTGCCTCCAAAAATTTTTTCGCTTTTGAAGGATCGGTTTTTGAGGTTGGAAGTTTCGCGGAGGTCAAACAGAATTCGGAGAACAGAGTGAAGTGCTAACCACTTCATCACAGTTAAAAGTCAATAAAATGCACTGTCACCGAAATCTACACTTCTTCGAATTGAAAATTGTTTGAATTCATTTTCCAAATCAAATCAGACGAATTTGAGTAAAATGCACTGTCACCGATAAAAAGCTTAGAAAGACAAGTGATTTGATGAGTACTTCAGAGACTGACCACTTTGAAATCGCCACTTGTCCATGTGGAGCGGGGAAAATCATGAAGCAAGTGACGACACAGGACAATCCGTGGAGTAGTGCGGATGTCTCGTACTATCTAAATTGCAATGTATGCCAGTCTGATTGGATGGTTGAAAATCAATCCCTTATATCACGAAAAGAAAAAGTAATCGCAACAAAAGTTTGGGAACAGTGGCGCAAAATAGTAGGTGAACTAGACGATCTAATTGCGCCACTCGTCGACAAGTATTTTCACGCATTGTCATTGAAAACAAAATCGGCAGAGCTGCTTGAATTGGAACGACTGGGAATCGCCGATTGTGATATTCGAAGCTTCAGGAAGAAACGAAATTTGGGGCAGCCAATTTCCGCTGCTTGTAGCGCTCGGCGGAACATTGATTGGGTTAGACAATTGGCTGTCAATGCGGGAGTAGGTGACCTATTTGAAAAATTGGAAACTAATTTGCTTGTAACTGAACAATCTCGTGAAAATGCTAGTCAAGCTATTCGTTACGTGAGAATTCCTTGATGATTATCATTTCTTTTCTATCTACAGTTTTAACAATACAACTCGTCACTGAAAACTTGCCCTTGGCCCACTTTCGCCAATTTCTTCGGCAACTTACTCCCTTAACCCCCCGTTCACCATCTTCCCCAACCCGATCTTAATATCAACACGGCAAAGGAACAGTGAACGGCGAAGTTAAAATTCTTCGCAACAGTCGTGGCGGGGCCGGGGGGCTTTCGCTTTTTGTAAGGTGGTATTGCACATGATGAACACTCAAACGTCCGGTTTCAAACTGGTGCTGGCCTTGGGCCTTGCACTGTCTTT
>JANMEM010000038.1:0-1943 GCA_031376985.1 Hyphomicrobiales bacterium | reverse complement strand
GATTCAGGAGCCGCACATTTCGTAACACCTGGCACCCACAGCAAATGGATTGACGTTGTGGACGGCAAAATCACCAACTTCGCCACATATGTGACGGGTGAAACCTTCGCCGTGATGAAGGCCCATTCCATTCTTGGCCGCCTGATGACCAATGATGTGGATGATGAACTGACATTCCTGCGAGGCGTCGACAAGGCTTTCGAAGATCCCGCAGGTTTGTTGCATAATATGTTTTCGGCCCGCAGCCTTGCACTTTACCAGGAACTCGAACCGGACAAGATTTCATCCTATCTCTCGGGCATGATCATCGGCGCTGAAATTGCCCATGCCGTATCCAGCCGTGATGCCAGTGAACATTATGTGGTGTTGGCTTCTCCCGGCATTGGCGGCAAATATATCAAGGCGATGAAGGAAGCAGGATTGCGCGTGTCCATGGGTGATCCACTTGCAATCGTCAAAGGTGAACGCGCTGTGGCGCAGGCAGCGGGGATTATCTGATGCAATTGAATGACGCTCTGAATGCCTGCGGCATCATCGCCATCCTGCGCGGTGTGAAAACGGACGAAGTCGTTGCCGTTGGCGACGCGCTTTACACCGCAGGTGTGCGTATTGTTGAAGTGCCGCTCAACTCGCCTGATCCATTCAATTCCATCGCCAAACTTGCAACGGCCTTCGCCGGCCGCATGGTTGTGGGTGCTGGCACCGTACTGAGCGTGCAGGACGTAAATCTGCTGAAAGACTCTGGTGGCACCATTTCAGTGTCTCCTGACTGCAATCCCGAAACTATCGCGCGGGCCATTGCCGTTGGTCTTGACCCGCTTCCCGGTGTGTTTACACCCACCGAAGCTTTCGCGGCGATCCGGGCGGGTTCGCAGCATTTGAAACTTTTCCCCGCTGAAGCCGCCAGCCCCAACACAGTCAAAGCCTGGCGGGCTGTTTTGCCCAAGCACATTCAGGTCCATGCCGTTGGCGGCGTCACCCCCTCCAACATGGCGGAATGGCTGGCATGTGGAGTCTCTGGTTTCGGAATTGGCTCCAGCCTTTATAAATCGGGCATGAGCCTCAGCGCCGTGTCGGAATCAGCCGCCACCTTGGTTGCCGCATGGAGGCGCGCAAAAGGACTGTAACATGAAGGTTGCGTTGGTTACGGGTGCAGGCTCAGGCATTGGCCGAGCTTGCGCAATGGCTTTGGGTGAAGCAGGTTATGTCGTGGTTCTGACGGGACGCGACGAAGCGAAGTTGAATGAAACGGCTTCAAGCATGAAGGGCGAAACCTTATGCGTGTCCGCCGATGTGACCAACCCAGCCTCTGTTGCAAATCTTTTTGCTCAGACCAAAACCAAATTCGGGAGACTTGATGTGCTGTTCAACAATGCGGGCACGGGTGCCCCCGGCACCGTGTTGCTGGAAGACCTCACATTCGAGCAATGGACCAATGTGGTGAACACCAATCTCACGGGCCCTTTCCTGTGTACGCAGGAAGCCTTCAAGATCATGAAAGCGCAAAGCCCGATGGGTGGGCGCATCATCAACAATGGCTCGATCTCGGCCACCGCTCCGCGGCCAAATTCGGCGCCATATACCGCAACCAAACATGCCGTTTCCGGACTCACCAAATCCACATCCCTCGATGGACGGAAATATGACATTGCCTGTGGCCAAATTGACATTGGCAATGCCGCTTCTGCAATGACAGCCAGAATGTCCGGAGGTGTGCCGCAAGCCGATGGGACCATGAAGCCTGAGCCGACAATGGATGTGAATGAAGTGGCACGTGCCGTCGTCCACATGGCAAGCCTGCCGCTGTCAGTGAACGTATTGTCGATGACCATCATGGCGACAAAGATGCCGTTTGTGGGACGCGGCTAAGCGTGAACTTCACTCCACGTGCGGCAATCACTCTGACCTTTATTGCCTTTGGCGTTATGGTGGGAGCACAGATC
>JANMEM010000026.1:0-3029 GCA_031376985.1 Hyphomicrobiales bacterium | reverse complement strand
CTGGTTTGCGGCCACTATTGCGTCAGCATGCTTTTTTTCATCCTTGCCGCAGATTGACGCTTGGCCGATTGCTGCGGGACTTGGCGGACAAGTGGGAGACGTGATCGCCGGCGGCTTGATCTCGCTCCTCGCTATACCCATCAAAAACCTCCCAGCAAATCTCGTCGTCAGCTTGTTGACGTTCCTCGGAAGCGTTTTTCTTGTACTCAAAAGTATCAATGTTTCGCGTGATGCAGCAACGGACGCCCTGATCGGATCAAGAGATGCTGCGGGATCAGCAGTATCGACTCTTCTGCACCGCATTGCAGATATATCCTTGCCCACATTCCGGCTGCCCTTTCTCGGCTCGAGGCGCATGGCGCCCAAAACTGTCCGCACAAACTCAATCCGAGCATTGGATGAAGACCCAATTGGCAGCATGACCCCGTTGCAGGGCATTGTCCGCGGCAAGGGTCGTGTTGAACCGGAGGCGTTTGACGATGAAGCCCTCAGTGATGATATCGAACCAGAATTGGTTATAACTCCGATTGTGGCCCGCAAGACTGCCCCTCCTGTCGGGAAGCGCAAACCCAAAACCATCAATGCGTTTGAACTTCCCGATCTTGATCTTTTGGCGGAACCCAAAAAGACTGCCCGTGGTCTTGATCTCTCGGCTGATCAACTCGAAGAAAATGCACGCGCACTTGAAGGCGTGCTGGATGATTTCGGAGTCAAAGGCCAGATTGTTGCTGTGAAGCCCGGCCCTGTTGTGACACTCTATGAGCTTGAACCAGCACCCGGCATCAAATCATCCCGCGTCATTTCATTGGCTGATGATATTGCCCGTTCCATGAGTGCCATTTCTGCGCGCGTCGCAGTGGTGCAGGGGCGGAATGCCATTGGCATCGAACTGCCCAATGCAAAACGTGAGACTGTCTATCTGAGAGAAATGTTCCAGACTGAAAACTTCATCAATGCCACAGGACATTTGCAAGTGGCACTGGGCAAGAATATCGGCGGTGAACCGATCTATGCCGACCTCGCGCGCATGCCGCATTTGCTGATTGCAGGCACCACGGGTTCAGGAAAGTCGGTGGGTATCAACACGATTATTCTGTCTCTGCTGTATCGCCTGCCGCCTGACCGCTGCAAGCTGATCATGATTGATCCGAAGATGCTGGAGTTGTCCGTGTACGAGGGAATTCCGCATTTGTTGGCACCCGTCGTGACCGATCCGAAAAAAGCTGTTGTCGCCCTCAAATGGGCAGTGCGCGAAATGGAAGAGCGCTACAAGAAAATGTCGAAGACCGGCGTGCGAAATGTTGACGGCTACAACACTCGCGTTGCTGAATTGCTCGAGAAGGGTGAAAAACTCACGCGCACCATCCAGACCGGATTTGATCCTGAGACAGGCGAGCCAACATATGAGCAAGAAGATATGGATACGAGCCTCCTGCCCTATATCGTCGTCATCATCGACGAGATGGCGGACTTGATGATGGTGGCCGGCAAAGACATTGAAGGCGCTGTTCAGCGTCTTGCACAAATGGCACGTGCGGCGGGCATCCACGTCATTATGGCCACTCAGCGTCCTTCGGTTGACGTGATCACCGGTACGATCAAAGCGAACTTCCCGACGCGCATTTCATTTCAGGTCACATCAAAGATCGACAGTCGCACAATCCTGGGTGAAATGGGCGCCGAGCAATTGTTGGGGCAAGGTGACATGCTCTACATGGCGGGTGGTGGTCGCATCTCGCGTCTGCATGGCCCGTTTGTTTCCGATGGTGAAGTTGAGGCCATTGTGAAATATCTCAAGGCACAAGGTGCACCGGACTACGTCGATGAAGTGACCGAAGAAGCAGATGAAGAATATGGTGACGCGCCGATTGGCAGCGGCGATGGCAGTTCATCGGGCGACAGTCTCTATGACCAAGCCGTGGCTGTGGTGTTGCGCGACAAGAAAGTTTCAACGTCCTATGTGCAGCGCCGGTTGCAAATTGGTTACAACAAGGCGGCCAGCCTGATTGAACGTATGGAAAAGGAGGGTGTCATTTCCGGCACGAACGCCTCTGGAAAACGTGATATATTGGTGCCGGGAGACAGTGCGCGGCTTTGAGGTGGTGCGCCTTATTCTCGCCAGAGTGTTTTCCTATAAGAAGTGACGACGTTGGAAGGATTTGAAATGCTGAAGTTGATGTTACGCGCTGCCTTGTTGGCCATTGGTTTGGTTGTATTGCCTATCGGGACCAGCGCCGTTTTTGCCGCCAAGTTGAAGAGCATTGAAATAACGCCTGACATCCAGGCGTCGGTTGGCCGTATCAACGCTTACTTCAACAGCTTCCAGACCTTGCGTGGCGATCTTACCCAAACCTCACCCAGAGGCCGGGCGGCACGTGGTGTGTTTTTCATCGCCAAGCCCGGCAAGTTGCGTTTTGAGGTCGAACCGCCAACACCCTATATCATGGCGTCAGACGGCAAATGGCTGACCTTGACCAACAAGAAAATGAACAAGGGCGATCAGTTTCCACTTTCAAAAACCCCACTTCGCCTGTTGGTGTCAAACCAGCTAGACCTGCTGAAAGAGGCTGATGTTATCAGTTTCGAGCAGAACGAGGGTATTACAACAATTGCTTTGTCTGATAAAAAAGGCAGTATTCCCGGGCAAATTGTGCTGGTTTTTGACGAAGCCAAGGACGTGTTGCAGCAATGGATCATCATTGACGGCAAAGGTCAACGCACCACGGTGGAACTGGCCAATCTTGAAAAAGACGTGAAAATCAATCCCAAACTGTTCAACGTCTCGATCAACCGCGAAAAATAAAACTATTTGCTTATGATGCGCGGGCTTGAGCTTGAAGGCTCTGCCATGCCATGAAGGGTGATGCCAAACCCGAAAGCACTTACCCTCGCCACCTGGAATATCAACTCTGTGCGGCTGCGCATTGACAGCGTGGTGCGGGTGTTGAAAGACCATGCCCCTGACATTCTGTGTTTGCAGGAAACCAAATGTCCACAAGGGCAATTTCCGTCCGGGCCGTTGAAAGACA
>JANMEM010000009.1:0-7984 GCA_031376985.1 Hyphomicrobiales bacterium | reverse complement strand
CCATAAATGTGTTGGCCTCAATGGCGCGGGATTGCAGAACTTCATTTGTGATTTCACCTTCAACCGGGAAAGTGATTTCCTGAATTTCATAAACTGTAATGGCTTGCATGCGCGGATCAGACATGAATTTGCGGACTTTGCCATCAATCTCTGACTTGTATCCAGAGAGCTTGCGGTCAATTTCGGCAGGAGTTGCTTCCACCTGCACCTTGTACTTGCCTTTGAGTATGCGGCCAAAGGCTATTTGCCCGGCCAGATATTGCCGTATGGCGCTGACTGAAACGCCTTGCGCCTTCAACTTGCCCTGCAAACCCTTATCGTCGGTTTTCAGGCCCTTTGCCACTTCAGACAGTCTGACATCAATTTCCTTTTCAGTCGCCTGAGCGTTGAATTTTTTCGCCTCTTCGATTTTGGCAATGTCATCGATCAATTCATTGAGGGCGCGTTTGCGGCTGTTGTCGCCGCCCCCACCTACCAGCTTCCACAGGTTGATGCGTTGTTGCACGTCAAAACTGGTGATGGGCATATCATTGACGGTGACGATGACCTTTTGGTCTTGAGCGTGCGCCACGGGTACACAGGTCAAAAGCAAGGCTACACAAGCCAGAAGACGAAAGGGGTACATATCAACTCCGCCTGCGAGGTCAGAATTTTGTTGAAACGCTGGACCCGCCAAGCGTTGCTAGATCAAGTGACAGCATTACGCGATGATCAGTACTGTCAATCGGGCTGGTTTTGTTTGACGAATAGGCAACTTTGAAATTCATGCAATCACAATCAAATTCGAAGCCAAGGGTTTGCTTGGCGAAGTAACTGTTTTCAATATCGTAGCGTCCACCGCCAAACAGATACCAGCCTTCGGACAGACCGATGCGGACATCTGCTTCGGCCCATTGCTCATCCAAAAGGCGGCCATAGGCGGGTTCAGCTGCAATATTCAGATAGCCAGCATTGATGGAAAAGCTGTCAAAAGTGAGGCTGCCAAATGCTTCCTGGCGATTGATGGCTGAAAGGTCTTCTTCAGCGCGAACCTGATAGGACAAGGAAAGATTGTCCCAAGGCTGGAACGTCAATGCGGCGACAAGGTCGGATTTTGAGCCATCGAGACCTGAACCTGTGACAAAACTGTTTTTACCGGCGAGGTGGAAACTTTCGCCTGCACTGGCTTTCAGGAAGCCGCCGTTTGCACCGAGGAATGAGTAGGTCATGCCGACGTTTGTGCGCACGCCAGATTCATAACGGTCAAAGCCTGTGAAACGGTCTTCGAGAAACAGGCTTGAGTTGTCAAAATTCAGTGTGACCGCGTCTTCATTGGCAATCTGGTCGGCGTTCCTGGCGCTGTCTGCTGCAATGAACTGGAATACTGGCGACACAATGCCTTGCCCGTATTCATAATTCGAAATCAGAGGAAAGCGCGCATCAAACCCTGCTGCTGGCAGAATGCGCGTGGTGGTTTCCTGTGCGCGCTCGCCGCCCAGCACTGTTGGGTCTGCCAGATTATTGGTGACGTAGATATCGCTGCGGAGATTGGCAAAGGGTGTAAGCAAAATGCCGCCGTCTGAGACGTAGCGGCTTTTCCAGCGCAGGTCTGCAGTGGCGCGGGACTGGCTGGTGCCGTGAGCAGCTTCGGAAAAAGGCAGGCCCGAGTCGTCGCGAGAGATCGAATAGGCCGACCAATTCAAGCTGAGTTCGCCACCAATGACAGGTTGATCAAAAAAGTGCTCCCCCGTGACATAGGGCAATGCTGTTGGCAGGCTTCCCGCATCGACGTCAGTTGCCAGCGCTCCGAAATTCAAAGCCTGGGCCGATACATAGTCGCGGTTCCAGAGACCTTTGAGATAAACTTCGTTTTGAGAGATGCGGCGATCATCAAATTCGTAGTCATCCAGGAATGTGCGGTCAGACACCAATGTGCCACTCCACCCCCACGTCCAGTCGTCGTTGATGTTGAAATCGCCGTTTGACGTGACAGCACCGCGCAATCGATTGTCTTCCGCTGTGCGCTTTGGTGACAACTCGTAAACACCGTAACCGCGGATATTGTAACTGCCGGATTTCAAGCGTTGCCGATATTCAACGTCGGCAACTGGGCCTTGGTACAGGGTTATGCGGGGACGAAAGGTCACGTCCCTGTCGGAGGCCATGGCCCAGAAAAACGGAGCTTCAATGGCGGCTCCATACTCATGGCCAAAATGGGCTTTTGGCACCAACCAACCCGTGCGGCGTTTCACTGACGGATCGGCCATGCGGAGATAGGGCAGACCAGCGACCGTTACGCCACCAATTTTCAGGCGCGGATTGATATGGATCAGGTCTTTTTCTTTTTGCAGATGTGTCGTTTGATCTGACACGAGTTCCCAAAGAGGTTGGCCATTATGCGTTTCGCAATTCTTGCACGCCGTGTAATGGGCGTTTTCAAAAATGGTAATGCCGCCTTCGATGCGCTTTGCATAATCTGCCGTGATAGTGACGTCGTTGGTCAGCAGCGCCTTGAGGTGGCGGGCAAAGCCCAGCTTGAAGCGGTTGGTCAGTTCAAGTGTGGCCGCCTGCATGATGTTGCCATTGGGCTCACGCAACTCAACTGACCCGTTGGCTGTAAATTTGTCAGTGGTTTCATTGTAGGTCACCTTGGTGGCATTCAGTGTGTAGGGGCCATAGGTGAGAATGACACGGCCCGTGGCAACGGCGTTTTTGGTTTTGGGATCATAGGTCAGCTTGTCGGCGACGAAATCAGCGACAGTTCCTGTGGCCGGTTGTTCGGTTACAGGTTTGACGAAAGGCTTTTCCTTGATGGCATAAACAGGGCCTGAGGACGCAACAAGTGTAAAAGCCGAAAGACCAAGCAGGAAGGCGCACTGGTCAAAAAGACCATGCTTCCCACTTCGCCGCTGCTTCCCCTTGCCGTTCCGCGTCACGCCACCATCCAACCGATCACAAATCGTTACCAATCATTAACGGGTTTCCCTCGCGGCGGGAAGCCCTTTCGGAGGTCATGATTGCTGTGGATATGGGGCCGTAAAAAGGCTGGGTTTTAACAGGGTAAACAGTTCG
The DNA here is from genome assembly GCA_031376985.1 of Hyphomicrobiales bacterium. Classification (GTDB taxonomy): domain Bacteria; phylum Pseudomonadota; class Alphaproteobacteria; order Rhizobiales; family Aestuariivirgaceae; genus Aestuariivirga. Next base: position 4,933 of record JANMEM010000009.1, on the reverse strand, counting down.
ATAACGCCGTTGCCGAAGCAGCGCCTTGGCGTTATGCACAGGCGACGCACAACAGGAGAATCCATGAAAATCAGCTTCGACAAGTCTACGCAACCCAAATCTGGCCTACTCGTCATTCTTTTGGAGGAGGGAGAGCTTAACAAGGGCCACGCGAAAGCATTGGATGAGGCTGGAAAAGGGCACTTGTCCCGCGCCATAAAAGCTGGAAGTTTTGAAGGTAAAAAGGAACAGGTGCTGGATGTTTTGGCACCCGGCGGCGGATTGGACAGGGTAATCCTGATGGGACTTGGCAAGGTGGCCAGCTTGCAGCCCCGCGAGGTGGAATTGCTGGGGGGTGCTGTTGTGGGAACACTGCAAGGTGTCAAGGCAAAAGCCGCCGTGGTTGATGCGACTGCGCTGGGTAATGGCGAACATGCGGCCCGCCTGGCCTCTGGCGCACAGCTGCGCCGCTACAGCTTTGAACATTACAAATCCAAAAAGGACAAGAATCAATCAGGACTGGAAAGCCTGTCGATCCAGACATCTGAGTCGGCAAAAGCCAAAAAGGCCTTTGTGGACCTGGAGGCGGTGGCTGCCGGCAATCATGTGGCCCGGGATTTGGTCAATGAACCTGCAAACATTCTGACACCCACAGAGTTTGCCAAACGTGCTTCGGCTTTGACAAAACTTGGGGTGAAGGTTGAAATCCTGACGCCTGCACAGATGAAAAAGCTCGGCATGGGTGCACTGCTCGGCGTGGCCCAAGGTTCGCCGCATGAAGCACGGCTTGTAGTGATGCGCTGGGATGGCGGCAAGAAGGATGTCAGTCCTGTCGCTTTTATCGGCAAGGGAGTGACGTTTGATACCGGTGGTTTGTCTATAAAGCCTGCTGCCGGCATGGAGGACATGAAGGGTGACATGGCGGGGGCTGCCTGCGTTGTGGGGCTTATGCATGCGTTGGCCAAGCGCAAGGCACAGTGCAATGTGGTGGGGGCCATTGGTATTGTTGAAAACGCTGTGGACGGACATGCCCAGCGGCCCGGTGATGTTGTAAAATCCATGTCAGGCCAGACCATTGCCGTATTGAACACGGACGCAGAGGGACGTCTCGTATTGGCTGACGTGCTCTGGTACATTCAGGACAGGTTCAAGCCAAAATTCATGGTCAATCTTGCGACTTTGACTGGTGCTATTCTGGTGGCGCTGGGCAAGGAACATGCCGGGTTGTTTTCAAACAATGATGAACTTTCAACGCGCTTGGCTGAGGCCGGACTTGCAACAGGCGAAAAAGTATGGCGTCTGCCGCTGACGCCGGAATATGACAAGCTAATTGACCACGATGTTGCCGACATGAAAAATATTGGCGGCCGATTGGCAGGCTCAATCACCGCCGCACAATTTCTGCAGCGCTTTGTGAACAACACACCATGGGCACATCTGGACGTGGCCGGGACGGCAATGGATTCGCCCAAGACTCCGATCAGTCAAAGCTGGGCCAATGGCTGGGGCGTGCGTCTGCTCAATCACCTTGTGGCAACGCATCACGAGAAATAATGGCCGAGGTCTGGTTCTATCATCTCGAACGGAAAGCAGTTGATGATGAATTGCCGGGCCTGCTGCAACGTGGGTTGGAACGTGGCGTGCGCATGGCGGTAGTCACCTCGACGGTTGAACGTGTGAAAGAGCTTTCTCAGAAGCTGTGGGGGGTGGAGGATGCAGCTTTTATTCCACATGGCTTTGACGGTGAGCCGCTGCCGGAGCAGCAACCGATTTATCTGTCGGCAGGTGGAGAGGTGCCCAATCGAGCAGCCTATTGCTTTTACATTGATGGCGCAGCGCCCGACACATTGGAGTTTCTCGAGCGGGCCAGCATCATGTTTGATGGCCGCGATGAGACGGCAGTTGAACAGGCACGCGTGCTGTGGCGGCGATTCAAAAACGATGGCGTGGTGATACGCTATTGGAAGCAGGATGACGAGGGACGCTGGAAGGACCAGGCAGCGTGACATCTGTGATGTAGATCACTTCTGCGGAGGTGAGTGTGTGGTAGATCTGTATCAAATACCGGGGGCGCGAATTTCTTTGGAGTTCTGCGTATGGCAAACAAGACGCAAGAACCGGCGCATAACGTGGTGCCGGAAGAGAATTCCAGTCAGCAAGAACTGATGGCCTTGATGAAGGCACTTCCCAAATATTTGCAAAATTTTGATGGTGTATTGCTGGCTGAGCACATGGCCATTGCGATGAGACGAAACTACCTCAAGCACGGAGGTGGCGACGGCATGTTCAATGAAACCCGCCAAATGATGTCTTCTGCCGGGGATCCTGATTTCACGACCCGAATGCAAACAGAGGACAGCGAAACCTACAGTGCCACCGGCGTGAAGGACACTGTTGGCGTTGCATTGTCAGGTGGTGGCATTCGTTCGGCCGCCTTCTGCACAGGCGCCATGCAGGCGTTGGCCAAAAACAATATTCTTCAAAAAGTAGATTATTTGTCCACGGTATCAGGCGGTGGCTATTGCGGTATTTCCACAGTTATTGCGTTGAACCAAACCGCAGGGAACTATCCTTTTTTCAAATCCGACGAAAAGAAAGATACACTGGACACGGGCACATTACGCGACAACGCGAACTACCTGCGAATGGGCGATATTTGTGCGATGCTCACGAACATCGCGGTTGTTGTCAAAGGTCTCGTAACCAACTTATTGTTTGTTGCGAGCTGTCTGCTTTTTTTGGCGTCGTTGACGCTTTTTGCCAAGCCCCTTTTGACAGACCTATGCCAGCCGGGCTTTCACTTCATGGGGGCTATCGCTTCGGGCAGCTGTGATACGGTCACAGGGTATGCGGTGAGTCTCGCTATATTCGGTTTGTTTTTGGCCGTTGTTGCGATGTGGGCAATCAAGGCCAGTGTCCAGCAGCAATTTGAAAATCTAAAAGGTGTTTTCATTAAAATCGTGAGTGTTGGGTTGCTGGCAGTGCTTCTTGCGCTGTTTTGTGATCTTCAGCCACATCTTGTTCGACAAATGATTCCGGAAAGATTCTTTGAAGCCGTTGCAACAACCGTGTCTTGCCCGGAAGAAATTTCCAAATCGACCGCTGCAAATATCATGAAAGCCGTTCGGTGTCATGCGCCTCTTGACCCTGTCAGCAAGGCTTCAACAACCGAAGGTGAAAAAAAGGCCGAAACGAGGGGTTGGAACCTACTCGTCAGTTCTTTGCAGACAGTGGTTGGGCCCGTTATCGCCTTGATTGCACTTGCATCAAAACAGCTCGGTGATTTGTTCAAAACCAATGAACAGGAAACGGGGTTCATGGTATTTTTCAAGAAACTAACGGGTAAACTCGTTGTCTGGTTGGCTGCGTTGGCTTTGCCGTTGGTTTTGTGGGCTTGCTACCTTGGACTTGTGTATTGGGGCATTGGCGACTTGGCTGACGGCGAGGCAATGACCTATCCATTCTCACCTACGTGGCTGGCGTATGTGATGTCGTTTCTCATTGATACCAGAAGCAGTGTCTATGTATTTTCGGTATTCTATTTGATGTTTGCACTTTTATTGTTCGTTTTGTGGAGCTTCACGCTGGTAGAACCCAATGCCAATTCTCTTTTTGGACTCTATCGCGCGCGGCTCAATGAGGCGTTTTGTTGGCCATGGTCGAACAACAATTCAGTTTTGACCGATTTGAAACTGAGCAAACTTGATCCTAGATATTCGCCCTTCTTGCTGGTCAACGCGGCGCTGAATGTTCAATCGTCACCGAAGATAAATCGGCGTGGCCGCAACGCTGACTTTTTTACGTTCTCGCCATTGCATGTGGGAAGCAAAGCTACCGGATATGCGCAAGCGTCAGCTTATGAAGCCAAGGAAACACAACTTGACCTCGCCTCTGCCATGGCCATTTCAGGTGCCGCGGTTTCTTCAAATATGGGTTCACAGTCCATGAAACCTCTGCGCTTCACGTTGGCTTTGCTCAACGCCCGTTTGGGAGCATGGTTGTTAAACCCAAAGACTTTCACTGAAGTTGAAGGTGACAAACCCAAACGCAATTGGTTTTTCTATCTCGCCGAGTTGTTTGGTCGTTTGACAGAGGACAGGCGCAGTATCTATCTGACTGACGGCGGTCATATTGAAAATCTTGGAATCTATGAGTTGCTGAAACGACGTTGCAAAATTATTATTGCAGTAGACGCAGAAGCTGATCGTGATTTGAATTTTTCTTCATTTGTCACGCTGCAACGCTACGCACGTATTGATCTAGGTGCGCGCATCAAGTTGCCACGGTCCTTGATTGCTTCACGCTCCAAGGATGCGCAGATACCGGATGGAAAATCCCAAGCCGGGCCGCATTGTGCCATTGGAAAAATTGAATATGGTGAAAATGAAAGCGGCATTCTGGTTTATGTCAAGGCGTCTGTGACGGGCGATGAAAATGACTACATCAAAGACTATAATCGCCGCTTCAGTGACTATCCACATGAAACAACAGGCGATCAATTCTTCAGTGAAGAACAGTTCGAGGTTTATCGTGCACTCGGTTTCCATGCCATGGATGAAATGCTTAGCGGCGAGGACTTGGTGCAGACAAGCGCAGGCAAGCTGGAGAAACTTCTATCTTCGACAGCGAAGGGGGATGGCGTCAAGGCGTTTGCCGCGTGGGTGAAAGAGGCGCGAGTTTAATTGGCTCGTTTCGGAAGCAGCACAGCCATTCCCGCGGCAATTGACAGTAGCGAAGCCGCCACCACGCCCACGCGGACCTCGGCCTCAAGGGCGGGGTCGGAAAACGCCAAGGAGCCGATGAACAGGCTCATGGTGAAACCGATGCCGGCGAGGCAGGCGACGCCGATAATATCGCGCCAGCTTGCGCCTGCAGGGAGTTTTGCCAATCCTGTGAAGACCAGTGCTGCAACGGTGAGGAGAATGCCGACGGGTTTTCCAATGAAGAGGCCCGC
>JANMEM010000563.1:0-1575 GCA_031376985.1 Hyphomicrobiales bacterium | reverse complement strand
GGCGTATCCACCAGCACGGCCTGCACGCCGCCCTCAACCAGAATGGCGCGAATGCGGGCCCGCGTGGTCTGCACCTTGTGCGACACGATTGATATTTTGGAACCCACCAGTTGGTTGACCAACGTGGACTTTCCCGCATTTGGCGCGCCGATAAGGGCTGCAAAGCCGAAGTGGGTCTGTTCAACGTCTGTCATGTTCTCAATTTGCCTGACTCTATAAAATTTTGCGCGGCGGCCATTTCCGCAATTTGTTTGGAACGTCCCCGGCCTTCAGCTTGCCCGTATTTTGCTACCGTCAGCCGCACTGTAAACTCAGGCTGATGTTCCGGGCCAGAGCGTTCCGTGACTTCATATAGCGGAAGTGCCGTCCCCCGCGCCAGCACCCATTCCTGAACGAAGGTTTTGGCATCCTTTCGTGCAGTTTCGGGTTTTTTCAAATGTTCGGCCCAATGCTTCAACACAAACTGACGCGCCACATCCATGCCCGCATCCATGTAAACCGCACCGATGACAGCTTCCATCACATCGCCGAGGATTGAGCGCATGCGGTTCACGCCGAGCTTCTTTTCAGCCACGCCAACTTTCACAATTTCCGCCAATCCCAGTTTTTCAGCCACGTCGGCGCAGAGTTCACCACGCACCAATGTACTGTGCCTCGCTGCAAGCTTGCCCTCCCGTTCGCCCCCGTGTTGCCGGAACAGAGCTTCCGCAATGACCAGTCCCAACACCCGGTCCCCGAGAAACTCCAACCGCTCATAGGTATCGGAAGCCTTCGGCAAACTGCCATGCGTCAAGGAATGTTCGAGTAACATCGGGTCGCGAAACACATATCCCAATCGTTCAGAAAGCGCGTCGCCCTCTGCTGATTTGCGTTTCGCCATCGGCGTCTCAGAGGAAGTTGAAGAACCGCGACCAGCGGATCTTGAAAGGCCATTCCCAGATTTTCGTCAAAGTCGCGTCAGAGCCAATCGAGAAAAACAGCATATCAGCACGACCAACAAAATTTTCCAGCGGCACATAACCCACCTTGTCGAGGTAACGGCTGTCCTGACTGTTGTCGCGATTGTCACCCATCATGAAATAATGCGCCGTCGGCACAACATAGACGTCTGTATTGTCTACCTGTCCAAAGGGTGTGGCATCAAGCACGCGATAGGTGACCCCGTTTGGCAGCGTTTCAATATATTGTGGAATGGGCGTTCCGTTGCCACCTTGCGGATCAGCATCCACGTAATCTTCGATTCGCTCTTTTTTGATGGCCACATCATTGATGTAAACTACGCCATCCTTGACCTGAATGTGGTCCCCCGGAAGGCCAATCACGCGTTTGATGTAATCAATATTGGTGTCTGTCGGCAGCTTGAACACCGCCACATCGCCACGCTCAGGCACATCGGCCAAAACCTTGCGGCCCGGAAAATCGACGAATGAACAGCAACTGATCCATGGCTTCTCCGACCAGCCAAAGCTGAAGTTAAAGCTGTACTTGCCATATCCATAGGAAAGCTTTGAAACAAAGAGATAATCACCCACCTTCAAAGTGGGATACATGGATGAAGATGGGATATTGAAGGGC
>JANMEM010000542.1:0-6910 GCA_031376985.1 Hyphomicrobiales bacterium | reverse complement strand
AGCCGTTCACCGATTTGAGTCTGTCCCGTTTGTACGGCACGCTTTATGTCGTTGCCTTTGAACAATGCACCATTGGGATGAAGGACGATGTTGATGTCGCCATTGGTTCCCGTCGATACACACTTGCTGAACTCCTGGGCATTCACTGTCTGAAAGTTCAGGGCCGGATAGGCCGTGGGCATGTCCCAGGTTTCAGCTGCGATTGCCGGGGCAACTGCTGGCAACAGAAAAAGTGCGGCGGGCAAGAAATTCTTAATGCAGTTCATGTGGATCAGCCTGTCTGCGTCAATTATTTGGGAGCTCAAGTCGCCGACCAAGTCGGACAACCAGAGCGTTGTCGAAAATTTCAGTCCCGTTATAATCTGCCACATGTTAAAATCGCGTTGGCGTTGCTGTGCACTCGCTCTGTACCAGCGCTGAAGTGCTTGCTTTTTGAGTAGTTGGTTTATGAAACGTTTCGCCGGAGCCGAACCAGATGAATTGTCCCTTGTTTTTTCACAGTCATTGCTGTGGGCTGCAATCCCGGGCAATGACATCGCTGTTGCCGCGTCCATTGATGATGGACGATTCACTGAAAATGTCTTTGCCAAGTGCATGTCCGAAATCGAGATCCAGAAGGCCGCTCGAATTATTGATCCCGAAGAGCGACGACATTTTATGTATAGGCGCAGTTTTCAGCGGACGTTTTTGCGCGACGTGGTGAAATGGCCGGGAAATCTGGGTCAGATTTCGCTGGTGCATCAGCAAGACTCACCTCCCAGTTGCCTCGACTTTCCCAAGCTCAATTTGTCATTTTCTTCGAGTGGTACGGTGTTTCTGGCAGTTGCCTCTGAAAGTTGTGAGGTTGGAGTTGATTTGGAAAAAATGCGACTTGTTGAGAATGCTGCAGCTTTGGCCGCGCGATTTTTTACGTTGCCGGAAGCACTCGCTGTCAGGTCGGCTCAACCGGCTGATCGTGATTCGGTGTTTTTAAGGATTTGGACTGCCAAAGAGGCCGGTTTGAAAGCCGTTGGCAAAGGCATCGAATCGGGCCTCCACAACATCGCCGTTTCAATAGGGAAAAACGGATATACTATTGATATTATTGATGAAAATATCGATCAACAAAACTGGCATCTGGAATATTTGAACTTGCTTCCGGAGCACATTGTGGCAGTTGTGCACAGGGTAGCCAAATAACATAGACTCACGTTGAAAGCCTGTTGCCTATGATTTACCAATCGTTAACCAATTGAGGTTTGGGGAATGATTAGGCGTCTGGTGTTGTCAATAGTGGTTTGTTTGTATTGCGTCGGCAGTGTTGTCAGCGCAGCAGATTTACCGTCTTATAATCCCCCGCTGAAGTCAAAGATTGTAAAAGCACCTAAAAAGCATAGCGGAATTCCCAAGAAGGTAGCCGTCAACGCGCCGCTTTTGAAACCGGCGAAGGTGCCTTTTGCAAAAGCTGAAACGGCTGTTGAAGAAAAAGCTGTCGCCAATCGTGAAATTCCCCCAGAATCAGGCAACCGGGAAATTGACTTGTCGTGGGTGCTTGATCCACTGGTGGCCAATGCTGATGGGGCAAAAAAGGAAGGATCATCTGGCGTTGAAGGAAATCTGGTTGTTGCAGAACCAGGCTTTCTGACGTCTCCCTATATGATCATTGAGCTCCGCGGGCACATTATCAAGACACTCAATTCAACAGCACGAATAGACATTCGTATTGCCGGCAAAAATCACACGGTTTCATGGCCTGCCGAAGATGTGCAGTCTGGAAAGTTTGTGATTACATTGACCGAGAAGGTGCCCGAGGGAGCGCTGCCCTCATATTTCCCTGTGACTGCTTTGGCTTTTGTCACGAACGCTGCCAAAGGCGGTGCCGTAATGGTGTCATTGGAGAAAATCAATATCCGCTTGGGCAAGGTCAGGCTTGCTGCTTCACAGTAACAACCCGCTCGCATGTTCTGCGAACGGGCTTTCTGGATTTTTGGTTTTTATGATTTGGGTTCAAGTCAATGGCTTGAACGACTGGCGCACAAACAGGCGCCAACGACCGTCATCTTTTTTCCATGTCTGCACGATGCTCAACAGGAAATTCTGATCTTTGCCCTGAAAGAAGACGAAGGCATCAAATGTGTGGCGTGCAATGGCAAGATCGCCAGAAACGCGGATCATGTGATCATACAGCTTGATGGAATGGAAAACTTCGACTTTGTCGACAACTGTCTTCACGAATTCGACTTTCGTCTGCACAACGCCATTGGCGTGGCCGAAAGACATGTCATCATCTGACATTTCAAGCAATCTGGCGCCGTTTCCGTCGACCATCGCTTTGCGGAATTCTTCAATTGCAGCCAATACGTCGCCTGTGCTGTCTGCCAAGGCTTCGGTGCTGCTCATTGTTCCTGCAACAAGTGCAAGTCCTGCCAGTGTGCCACCCCAGGCCATGTCACGTCTGTTCATTCTGCTTGTTCCTTCCACTCAGATGAATGAGAGAGATACAGACTACCCGTTAAGGCCCGGTAAATTATTGGCAGAACAGCGGCGGCACAGGATAATCTTTCCCGCGTCGATAGATTTTCCACTTGCTGCCGATGTGGTAGTTTCTCTACTTGGCAAAGCTTCGTCTTTCCGCTTAGTGTGCGCTGCAAAAGGCGAGGGTTCATGAAGAAGATTTATCCAGACGCAAAAGCCGCACTCGATGGGCTTTTGTTTGACGGCATGTTGATTGCTGCGGGTGGTTTTGGCTTATGTGGTATTCCGGAATTGTTGATTGCGGAGATCAAGGCAAGGGGCACCAAGGGTTTGACCATTGCTTCGAACAATGCAGGGGTGGATGGGTTTGGGCTGGGGCAATTGCTGGAGAACCGCCAAGTCAACAAAATGATCTCGTCCTATGTCGGCGAGAATGCTGAATTTATGCGACAGTTTCTGGCAAAGGAACTAGAAGTCGAATTCAATCCGCAAGGTACGCTGGCAGAGCGGATGCGGGCGGGTGGTGCGGGAATCCCCGGATTTTATACCAAGACTGGCGTAGGCACCGTGATTGCCGATGGCAAGGAATTGAAAGAGTTTGACGGCGAGACTTACGTGCTGGAGCGCGGGCTTGTTGCTGACTTGTCGATTGTGAAGGCGTGGAAAGCTGATCCTTCGGGCAATCTGGTATTCCGCAAGACGGCACGGAACTTCAATCCACCTGCTGCGACTTGTGGCAAAGTGTGTGTGGCTGAGGTTGAGGAGATTGTGCCGCTGGGGTCACTTGATCCTGACACGATTCACACCCCCGGCATCTATGTGAACCGGATTATTCAAGGCCAACACGAGAAGCGCATTGAACAGCGCACTGTGCGCAAGAAGGAAGTTGTCTGATGGCGTGGGATCGCAACCAAATGGCTGAACGCGCAGCCAAGGAACTTCAAGACGGATGGTATGTCAACCTTGGTATTGGGATTCCGACACTCGTATCGAACTACATTCCGAAGGGCGTGGAAGTGACGCTGCAATCGGAGAACGGCATGCTGGGCATGGGGCCGTTTCCTGTTGAGGGTGAAGAAGACGCTGACCTGATCAATGCGGGCAAACAGACGATTACCGAATTGCCGCAGACGGCGTTTTTTGACTCGGCGCAATCGTTTGCCATGATCCGTGGTGGCAAGATCAACATGGCGATTTTGGGTGCCATGGAGGTGGCTGAAAATGGTGACCTTGCCAATTGGATGATCCCCGGCAAACTGGTGAAGGGCATGGGCGGTGCCATGGATCTGGTGGCGGGCGTGAAACGTGTTGTGGTGGTGATGGATCACACGTCGAAGACCGGGGAGAGCAAGGTATTGAAGGCGTGTTCTTTGCCACTTACGGGCAAGGGTGTTGTGGACCGGATTATTTCCAATCTTGGCGTTCTGGATGTGGTTGAGGGCGGGTTGAAGATTGTTGAACTTGCTGACGGTGTGACCGATGCAGAGTTGCGGGCAGCGACGCAGGCGACGATTGTGAATTGATGTTCCTTTGATACGACACGCCCGGGCCGCACTTGCACGCTATGATCTCGCTACCGTCACTTCTTTGCGCCTGATCAACCATTCCGAGAACGTCACCTATCGCGTCGATACTGGTGATGAAAAATCCTTCGCACTGCGCATTCATCGTGATGGCTATCATGATCATGCAGGCATAGCATCTGAACTCGCGTGGCTAATCGATTTACGCAACACAGGTGTGGTGACGACGCCGCATCCCGTGGCTGGGATAGATGGCAACCTTATTCAGCTGGTGCTGTCACGGCACGTCGTGCTGTTCCAATGGGAGCAGGGCCGTGAGCCCGGGATTGCCGAGGATTTGGCACAGCCGTTTGAGGCCTTGGGTGAAGCGGCAGCACGGATGCATTTGCATGTAATGCAATGGAGGCGGCCTGATTGGTTTACGCGACACACCTGGAATTTTGAAACAGCGCTGGGCGATGCGAATCCACACTGGGGGAGGTGGCGCGACGGATTGGGCGTGACCGCAGAGATGACAAACATATTTGCCCGCACAGTTGATATCATCGGAAAGAGATTGTCAGCCTACGGACAATCATCAGAACGTTTCGGATTGGTGCACGGGGATTTGCGCCTGGCCAATTTGTTGGTGGATGACGAACAGGTGAAGGTTATCGACTTTGATGACTGTGGTTTCAGTTGGTTCTTGTATGACGCGGCAACTCCGGTAAGTTTCTATGAACATGAGCCACAGGTACCTGAATTGATGGAGTGTTGGAAATCGGGCTATCGCCGTGTGCGGGAATTGTCGCGCGAAGATGAAGCGGAAATACCAACCTTCATCATGTTGCGGCGCCTGTTGCTGGTTGCGTGGATTGGCACAAGGCGGGACACGGATTTGGCGCAGTCAATGGGGATTAAGTATTCCGAGGGAACGGTGGATTTGTGTGAGAGATATTTGCGAACCTTCACAGCAAGCTGATCACTTCCTGCAAGGTCTCCACGGCCACGCCGTCAATGGCTTGCATGAGCAATTGCGCCGCGCGGAAACCGGCTTGATGAAAGTCTTCCGGAATTGAAATAATGTCCGGCATCGCGATGTTCATGAGGTTACTAGAGTGTTTTGAGGCCGCATCAAAATCTACACCAATGCGCAGTCCCTCATGTTGCAGACCTGCCGACAATGCGAATGTTGCCGTCGTGGCCGCTCCAATGATGCCGTCTGGCCGCTGCGGGTGATGGGCTAGTGTGCGTCCCAAGGCTTCGACCTGCGCCAATGGAGTGTCGGTGTTGCAGCTGTTGATCGGGAAAGATTCGAGGCCGAAGTCTTTCATGCCGCGTTCAAAGCCCAAATTGGTGTGGTGGAAATAATTCAAATCCGGTGGGGGTGCGATCAGGGCGATGCGCTTGCGGCCCCGTTCTGCGAGGCGCTTGGCTGCAACGTAGGCGAAGGCTTCATTGTCGAAATCATGGAAGGCGTGGGCGATGCCCATTTCTGTGCGTCCGTGCGTGGCGAAGGGAATGTTGTTGTCATGCAGATAGCGAATACGTGCGTCGTTGGGTTGGGTGCGCGAGATGATAATGCCATCAGCAGAGGCTGTCTCAACGATATAGCGGATCGGCGACATCGGGTCTTGCAGGTTATAGGGCGTGATGACGAGGTGATAACCCGAGTTGGCGAGAGCATCGCTGATACCGTAGACAAATTGAGAGAAGAAGCCTGAACCCTCGTCTTGCGGGTTCAGCACGACTGTGATCACCATGGTTTTGCCAGTGCGCAAACGCACACCCGCACGGTTTGGACGGTAACCTGCCTGTTGGGCCGCAAGCTGGACGCGCTTCCTTGTCTCCTCGGCAATCGCCGGGCTGTTGCGCAGCGCCTGACTGACGGTTGAGATGCCAAGGCCCGTAATTTCGGCGAGTGATCGCAATGTTGGGCGCTTGTCGGCGGATTTGTCCATGCGGTCAGGTTACCGACTTTGTGAATCGTTTCAAGTCTTGAAAATATGTTGTGCAGTGCAGCATTTTGAGAGTCGAAATAAATATTTGTGAAACGTTGCAAATTTTCAAAAACCTGTTTAGCCTTGACCTCACCCACATAAGACAAGGGAGGAAACTGTCATGGGAATAAAGAATATTATCGCTGGTATCGCGATGTCCGCATCGATGCTTTGCGCAGGCGCTGCCTATTCGGCTGATCTTGAAGTCACCCATTGGTGGACGTCTGGCGGCGAAGCTGCTGCTGTTGCTGAATTTGCCAAGGCCGTTGATGCCTCGGGTGACAAGTGGGTTGACGGTGCTATCGCTGGCTCCGGCGACGTGGCCCGCCCCATCATCATCTCGCGCATTCTCGGTGGCAACCCCATGGGTGCCACACAGTTGAACCCCGGAAAAGATGCTGATGAACTGATCGCTGCCGGTCTGCTTGAAGACATTACAGACGTTGCGACGGCTGGCGACTGGGCCAAGATTTTGCGACCAAAGAGTCAACTCGATTCATGCACCAAGGACGGCAAAGTCTATTGCGTTCCAGTGAACCTGCACTCGGCACAATGGATGTGGACCAACCGCAAGGTTTATGAAGATGCAGGCATTGCACCTCCACAAAACTGGGCTGAAATGGTAGCAGCCGCTCCAGCCTTGCAAGCCAAGGGCATTCAGCCATTGTCGCTCGCACAGGGTTGGCCAGTGGGTCTTCTTGTGAACGACGTTCTCGTAGCGCTCGCTGGCGTCGATAACTTCGTCAAGGTTTACAAGGACCGTGACATAGCCCTCGCAGCCGGACCAGAATTCAAGAATGTGTTTGATGCACGTGCTGCCGTTCGCGGTTTCGTACCTGCCGACAAGATGGTTCCACAGTGGAACGAAGCTGTTGCACTGGTTATCGCTGGCAAAGCTGGTGCCAACATCATGGGTGACTGGGCTGGCGGCGAATTTGCTGTTGCCAACCTTGT
>JANMEM010000500.1:0-2410 GCA_031376985.1 Hyphomicrobiales bacterium | reverse complement strand
CCCCTTCGAGGCCCGCAAAAGGGCGGGCACCTCAGGGTGAGGTTGTAGTTTGTCCCTCATGCTGAGGTGCGAGCCCTTGCGAGCCTCGAAGCATCCGTCATGCGTTCACAGGTGCCGACAACAACGGCTCATACATCATGATCGCATGATTGGCTGCCACGAATTCCTCGTCAATCTTCTCGCCTGACGCAACATCAAATTTCTTCCGCCAAATCTCATTGTGGCGCGAATAGCCGCCCCAATATTCCATTTTGATGGCATGGTCTTTTTCGATCACATCATAACGATAATGTGCGGCGGCATCACACAGCCACGCACCACGCAACCAGTCGCCTTTTGCGTAAACCCGCAGCTGATAGGTATTCGCCGTGTCATTGCGGATTTGCAGGTCAATGTAATTATAGGCACACGTCGCTCCTGACGCGAAAGGCTGCGTGCGCCCGGCATCCGGAAACACATCAAAGCCATGCCGCCAGCGCTCGACAATTGTCAGCTCGGTGTGAATGGTCATCCAGTAAATCAGGTTGGTCATCTGGCAAAGCCCACCCCCAATATCCTGCTGTATCGTGCCATTGCGCAAAACCAGCCCGGTCTTGAAACCACGCCGCGCCGTGGGTTTTCCCACTAGCCGCCAAAACGAAAACGTCTCACCTGGCTTCAAAATCAAACCATCAATACAAGCCGCTGCAATTTCAAGCGAAGCCTTCTTGTTGACCTGCAACTGCATATCAACGCCGGAAAGCGCACGCAGCATGGGGGAGCCGTGGGTGAAGTGCAGATGGAGAAGCATGTCAGTGGAACGCTTTGTGGCATAGCGCTTGGAGGAAACATACCACGCCAGTCGGCGCTTGTTGATATAAAACACCTTGCCCAAAGCCAGCCGCAAAGGAGAGCGATGAACGGGTTTCGGAATGTGGTTGGTGTTCATGACGCGCGGAGTTTACTCACGAATTAAACCACCCACAACTGTCCCTTCTCCAGCCTTCTTGCTGGAGAAGGTGCCCGAAGGGCGGATGAGGTCCCTTGGTTGACACAAGTGATGCACCACCACGCCCCAACGTCGTTTTCCTGATCGGCTCAAAACTGTTGTTGAAGTGCGCGGGAAGCGCTGACCCATTTCTGGAGTGTAGCGAAATATGGCGAAATCACCGCGCGCTGTCAAGCGTTATTTTCCTAAATTAATCATTTTTAGCATTCGGTGAAGCACATCAGGAATTTAGCCCGCTTCCGCCACCAGCTCCGTCGCCTCTTCCAGATTGACCGACACCAGCTGCGATACGCCACGTTCCATCATGGTCACGCCGAACAACCGGTTCATGCGGGCCATGGTCAGCGGGTGGTGGGTGATGATCAGGAAGCGGGTTTCTGTGCGTTCCAGCATGGCGTTAAGCAGATTGCAGAAACGTTCAACGTTGTGATCATCCAGCGGCGCATCAACTTCATCCAAAACGCAGATCGGCGATGGATTGGTCAGGAACACCGCGAAGATCAGCGCCATCGCCGTCAAGGTCTGCTCACCGCCCGACAACAGTGACAGGGTCTGCGGCTTCTTGCCCGGCGGATTGGCCAGAATTTCAAGACCCGCTTCCAGCGGATCATCAGACTCGATCAATTGCAATTCCGCCTTGCCGCCACCAAACAGCGTAACGAAAAGTTCGGAGAACTTGGCGTTGACGATTCCGAATGCGTCCAGCAAACGCTGGCGGCCTTCCTTGTTCAGGGAACCAATAGCTCCGCGCAATTTGGCGATGGCCTGCACCAGTTCTTCTTTCTCGGTGGTCATGGTATTGAGTTGCGTGGCCACAGCCTCGGCCTCTTCATCGGCGCGCAGATTGACGGCACCCAAACGCTCACGGTCATCGCGAAGCCCCAGCAGCTTCTTTTCAATTTCATCGCCACCCGGCAACTTGTCGGCTTCCACACCAGCCTGCGCCAAAATCTCTTCCGGCGCACAATTCAGTGTTTCCGTAATCCGCAACTGGCAATGTTCCTGCCGCTGTTGCGAAGCTTCAAGCCGCGCGCCCAAACGGGCATGGTCTTCGCGGGCGGAACCTGCCAATTCCTGTGCTTCGCGCAAAGCGTGGTCAGCAGCCTTCACAGCGTTCTCGGCCAGTTGCAGCGCATCGGCGGAAGCCTTTCGGTCACGCTCTGCTTCCGACAGCATGTTCATCAACTTGAAGCGCTTGTCAGCGAGTTGCTGCGGCATCGCCGTCAGTTCCGTCAGAGTAGCAGCGGCTTCCGATGCTCGCGTGGTCAACGCTTCCATCTGTTCCCGCGCCTTTGCAGCACGGTTGATCCATTGCTGCGTTTCCGTGTCGATGGCACTGAGACGATCAGCCCGCATTTTGGCTTCACGTTCCAGACTGTCATGCCGGGCCCGCGCCTCGCTATAAGTGGTGCGTTCACGGTT
>JANMEM010000034.1:0-6384 GCA_031376985.1 Hyphomicrobiales bacterium | reverse complement strand
GGCGGAAACCAAGGTGCCGCAAACACGGGCCGATGTGCGGATGAGTTTTGCGCCTGTTGTGAAACGGGCCGCCCCTGCTGTGGTCAACGTCTATGCCAAGAGTGTTCAAAAACAGGACCAGTCCGGCTTGATGGCGGATCCGTTTTTCAGGCGCTTCTTTGGCGAGAATGGAAGTTTCGGAAGGCCAAAGGAGCGCATTGCAAGCTCGCTGGGTTCGGGCGTGATTGTGGATGCCAGTGGCTATATCGTCACCAACAATCATGTGATTGCCAATGCGACCGACATTCGCGTGGCATTGTCGGATCGGCGTGAATTTGAAGCGAAACTTTTGCTAGCTGACGAACGAACGGATTTGGCCGTGCTCAAAATTGATATCGGCGATGAAAAATTGCCGACGTTGGCTTTGTCTGATTCGGATGATCTGGAGGTGGGTGACCTTGTACTCGCCATCGGCAACCCGTTTGGTGTCGGGCAAACGGTGACAAGCGGAATTGTTTCTGCGCTGGCGCGGACACAGGTCGGGATCACGGACTATCAGTTTTTCATCCAGACTGATGCGGCGATTAACCCCGGAAATTCCGGTGGTGCGCTGGTGGACATGAACGGCGGTTTGGTTGGCATCAACACAGCGATTTTTTCAAAATCCGGGGGATCAATCGGATTGGGGTTTTCCATTCCGTCCAACATGGTCAAAACTGTCGTGGCTTCTGCGGAAGGGGGTTCCAGCAAGGTGAATCGTCCATGGCTTGGTGTGGACCTGCAGGACGTAACACCTGACGTCGCGGACAGTTTGGGTTTTGCGCGGCCGGAAGGCACCTTGATTTTGAAGTTGCACCCCGCAAGCCCGATGCTGGCTGCGGGCATGAAACGCGGTGATGTGATTGTGGCCATTGATGGACGGCCTGTTGACAGCAGTCAGGAGTTTGGATTTCGCGTTGGCACGGCGCAGATCGGTGAAACGCGGATTGTGGAATATCGGCGCGGCAACGAGAGTTTTGAAACCCGCATGAAATTGATCGCAGCGCCGGAGACTGTGCCACGGGATGAAAGTTTGATTGACTCGCTGACGCCGCTTGCCGGTTTGACCGTGGCCAATCTTTCGCCTGCAGTGGCAGAGGAAGTGGGGCTTTCCGCCGATGTTACCGGCGTGGTTGTGATCAATGTCAAAGAAGGTTCGCCCGCCGAATTGTTCAAGCGGGGGGACGTGATTTCTGAAACCAATGATGAGGCGGTTGCAAACGTTGCACAACTCAAAAAAGCCTTGGCCGAGCGACCAAAGCGCTGGACGGTTGGTGTTTTGCGCGGAAGCCGAAAACTTGTACTGAAATACCAAGAATGACATCATTGTTTGATGCGGGGGGCATTACCCAGGAAGGGCCGCGTCCTTTGGCGGACAGGTTGCGCCCGCAACGGCTGGAGGATGTGGTGGGGCAGGACCACCTGGTGGGGCCGGACGGGACTTTGACACGCATGATGGCTGCGTCACGCATTCCCTCCCTGATTTTCTGGGGACCACCGGGTACTGGCAAAACCACGATGGCG
Organism: Hyphomicrobiales bacterium; assembly: GCA_031376985.1. Taxonomy (GTDB): domain Bacteria; phylum Pseudomonadota; class Alphaproteobacteria; order Rhizobiales; family Aestuariivirgaceae; genus Aestuariivirga. The sequence goes on along the minus strand of JANMEM010000034.1, from coordinate 4,842 downwards.
CGATTGTTGGCAGGCTCGACGGGGTTGGTGTTTGAGCAAATGTCGGCGATTTTTTCCGGTGTTGCCGATTTGAAGAAGGCCTTTGAGCAGGCGCGCATGCGGCGGGAGCAGGGGCGGGCGACGTTGTTGTTTGTAGATGAGATTCATCGTTTCAACAAATCACAGCAGGACTCGTTTTTGCCCTTTGTTGAAAACGGCACCATCACTCTCGTGGGGGCAACGACGGAAAATCCGTCATTCGAATTGAACGGTGCACTCTTGTCCCGCTGTCAGGTGCTGGTGTTGAATCGGTTGGATGATGCGGCACTTGATGCATTGATTTCGCGGGCTGAGATGTATGAAAGACGGAAGTTGCCTGTGACTTCGGAGGCGAAGTCAGCACTCGTAAACATGGCGGATGGGGATGGGCGGTATTTTCTCAATCTGGTGGAAGAGGTGTTTGCCGGAGTGGCGGACGGTACTGATGACATTGGGCCCGATGCATTGGGTAAACTCGTGGCGAAGCGCTTGCCGCTTTATGACAAGGCCAATGACGGGCATTATAATCTGATCTCGGCGCTGCATAAATCGGTGCGTGGTTCGGACCCCGATGCTGCGCTCTATTATCTCGCACGTATGTTGACGGCTGGCGAAGACCGTTTGTTTCTTGCGCGGCGCTTGGTGCGGATGGCGGTTGAGGATGTGGGGCTGGCTGACCCCGAGGCGCTGAAACAGGCGCTGGCCGCAAAAGACACGTTTGATTTTCTGGGTTCGCCGGAGGGAGAATTGGCTTTGGCGCAGGCCACGGTTTACATAGCGACTGCTCCCAAGTCGAATGCAATTTACAAAGCCTTCAAAGCCGCAATGAGCAAGGCTGGTGAAACCGGCTCACTTATGCCGCCCAAGACCATTCTCAATGCGCCCACTAAACTGATGAAAACACTGGAATATGGTTCGGGCTATCGTTATGACCATGATGAGCCGGAGGCTTTCTCGGGGCAAAACTATTTTCCGGACGCCATGGTGCGGCAGAAATTTTATCACCCGGTGGAGCGCGGGTTTGAACGCGACCTGGCAAAGCGCTTGGAGTATTGGGAGCGGCTGAGAAAAGACCGTCCAAAATAAGAGGGCCGGTTTCCCGGCCCTTGACGTTAATTACGTGTGCTGTCCACGCTGAATGGTCCGGCACCTGCTGTGGCAAGCCACAAAAACACAAAGCTGAACATGATGGCGAGTTCACCGCCGTTTAGAATGGGATAAAAGCCTTGTGAGGCGTGGGCCATGAAATAGGCAACTGCCATCATGCCTGACAGCACAAATGCAGTGACGCGGGTGAAAAACCCAACGATGATCAAAATGCCGCCCACAAGTTCAAGTGCGCCGGTGACACCCATGAAGGACGCAATTTCAACGCCGTCCTTGAAATATTCCGTGAGAGGAAATTTGAACAATTTGGTTGTGCCATGTTCGAGGAACAGCAATCCGGTGATGATGCGAAGTGCTGCATGGGTATAGCCCTGCCAGGAACTGGGAAGAATCGTAAGCATAAGATGAGTGTCCGTTGTTGTTGACTAAAGATAGCCGGTAAGGCTGCGCGGTATTTATCCCAGGAGTTAATTAGTTACAATGTTTATTACAGATTCATGTTTATTGAAGATTTGCCGCAGGTCACCCCCTGCACAAAATTGAATTGGCTTGCTATATAGCGATATGGCCAAATCACCAGACAAGCATGATAATCATACGGATACGGGCGTTCTCACTCGCGTAAAGCCGAAGACGAAGAAGCCTTCGCTCTATAAGGTTTTGCTGTTGAACGACGACTATACGCCCATGGAATTTGTGGTGATGGTTCTTGAGCAGTTTTTCAGCAAAAGCCGCGAAGATGCCTATACCGTCATGTTGCATGTTCACCAAAAAGGTGTGGGTGTTTGCGGGGTTTATACGTTTGAAGTGGCGGAGACCAAGGTGACCCAGGTCATGGATGCTGCTGGCAAGGCTGGCCACCCTTTGCAGTGCACCCTTGAAAAAGAGTAAGTGCGGCGATGCGGCATACCCCCTCGTCAAATCCAAAATCCGTCCTATATTGTATTCTTGATTGATCTGGTGCCGGGCAAAAGTTCGGTTTCCCTATGAGGAGCAGAATTTTGCCCACGTTTTCCCGCAGTCTCGAAAAAGCCCTTCATCGTGCCCTGTCTTTTGCTGCCGAGCGCCGTCAAGAATACGCAACGCTTGAGCATTTGTTGTTGTCGCTGACCGAAGACAAGGATGCTGTTTCGGTGTTGAAGGCTTGTAGCGTCGATCTGGATGAATTGCGTGAAGACCTGACTGACTACGTGGACAATGAGCTTGCCAATCTGGTCACCGATGTGACGCAGGAGGCCAAACCCACGGCAGGTTTCCAGCGGGTCATCCAGCGGGCCGTGATCCACGTGCAGTCATCGGGGCGTGAGGAAGTGACGGGTGCAAATGTGCTTGTTGCGATATTTGCCGAACGTGAAAGCCATGCGGCCTTCTTCCTGCAGGAACAGGACATGACGCGCTATGATGCCGTCAACTATATCTCACACGGCATTGCCAAGCGCCCAGGCTTGAGTGATTCACGCGCTGTGCGTGGCACCGAGGAAGAAGATCACAGCGGTGATGATGCTGCGGGCTCCGCTTCCGGCGGTGGCGCTGGCGGTGGGAAAGCCAAGAAGGAGCAGAGTGCTCTGGAGGCCTATTGCGTTGACCTGAACAAGAAGGCCGAGAACGGCAAGATTGATCCGTTGATCGGACGTGAAGCGGAGGTGAACCGCACCATTCAGATTCTTTGTCGCCGCCAGAAGAATAATCCGCTGTTGGTGGGTGAACCCGGTGTTGGCAAGACGGCGATTGCCGAAGGTTTGGCCCGCAAGATCATAAAGGATGAAGTGCCGGATGTGTTGAAGGGTTGCACGGTTTACCAGCTTGACATGGGCATTCTGCTGGCGGGAACCCGCTATCGCGGGGATTTTGAAGAGCGTCTGAAGGCCGTCATGAAGGAAATCGAGGCGAAGCCCGGTGCCATCATGTTCATCGACGAGATCCACACCATCATCGGTGCAGGGGCCACGTCAGGTGGGGCCATGGATGCGTCGAACCTGCTGAAACCGGCTTTGGCGTCGGGTACGCTTCGGTGCATTGGATCAACGACTTACAAGGAGTATCGCCAGCATTTTGAGAAGGACCGTGCCTTGGTGCGGCGCTTCCAGAAAATTGACGTGAATGAGCCATCATTGCCGGATGCTATTGCGATCCTAAAAGGTCTAAAGCCTTATTACGAAGAATATCATAAAGTTCAGTACACGGACGAAGCCATTGAAACTGCTGTGCAGTTGTCGGCGCGATATATGAGCGACCGCAAATTGCCCGACAAGGCGATTGACGTGATCGACGAGTCGGGTGCGGCCTTGATGTTGTTGCCGGAAAACAAGCGTAAGAAGATCATTGGCGTCGAGGAAATCGAAGCGACGATAGCCACGATGGCGCGAATTCCTGCGAAGACTGTGTCGCGTGATGATGCTGTAGTTTTGAAGAACCTCGAGTCGGAATTGAAACGGCTGGTGTTTGGTCAGGACAAGGCAATTGAGCAGGTGGCCTCGGCTATCAAGCTGTCGCGTGCGGGCTTGCGTGAACCAGAAAAGCCCATTGGCAGCTATTTGTTCGCGGGGCCTACTGGCGTTGGCAAGACCGAGGTGGCCAAGCGCCTGTCCGAAGTGTTGGGTGTCAAATTCCTGCGCTTTGACATGTCGGAATATATGGAGCGGCATTCTGTGTCGCGGCTCATTGGGGCACCTCCGGGCTATGTTGGCTTTGACCAGGGCGGTTTGCTGACCGATGGCATTGACCAGAATCCCTATTGCGTGTTGCTGCTTGATGAAATCGAAAAGGCGCATCCTGATCTGTTCAACATTCTCTTGCAGGTGATGGACCATGGCAAGTTGACGGATCACAACGGGAAATCTGTCGACTTCCGCAATGTGGTGTTGATCATGACCACCAATGCGGGAGCGTCTGAAATGTCGAAACCGGCAATTGGCTTTGGTTCCAATGTGCGCTTCGCGGAAGACAATGAAGCCATTACCCGCATGTTCACACCGGAGTTCCGCAACCGCTTGGATGCCACTGTAAACTTTGGACATTTGCCGCCGGAAGTGGTGCGCAAGGTTGTTGAAAAGTTCATCTTGCAGCTCGAAGCACAATTGGCTGAACGGCAGATCAATATTGAAATCTCGGCAGAAGCCGCAGACTGGTTGGCAAAGACCGGTTATGACCAGCAGATGGGTGCAAGGCCACTGGCGCGTGTCATTCAGGAGCATGTGAAAAAACCGCTTGCTGAGGAAGTTCTGTTCGGCAAGCTCACCAAGGGTGGCACAGTGCGTATCATGATGAAGGATCACAAACTGGATCTGGCTTATCTGAGCCGCGATGAAGAACGGTCGTCTCTGCCGAAACCCGCAGAGCGGAAGTCATTGCCACGGGCGGTGAAGGAAAAGCCTGTAGTGAAGAAGGTGCGGAAGGCGCGGGTGAAGTGATTTGGTAGTGTGCGTGCTTCGAGGCATCGCAAGGGGGCGATGCACCTCAGCATGAGGGGTAGTGTGACAGGTCTCCCTCATGCTGAGGTGCCCGCCCTTTTGCGGGCCTCGAAGCACGCCCTATAGCTGCGACTTGATCGCTGCAGCCATGGCAGCCAACTCCCCATGATCCGCCATCTTTGCTGAATGCGGTTTTAGTGGCATGCCTTGTTTCATTGGCAGGATGTGGACGTGCAAATGGAACACCGTCTGTCCACCTGCTGACTCATTGTATTGCCGGATTTGGAAACCATCTGCGCTGGTTGCC
>JANMEM010000468.1:0-6405 GCA_031376985.1 Hyphomicrobiales bacterium | reverse complement strand
CGTGTTTCATGCGGCGGGCCCGGGCCATGGCAAGGCTGTGGTGACAGGCTGGGTACTGGCAACAGAGAATGAATTGAAGCGTGGCATCATCATCGCGTTTTTGTGTGCAATGATTCAGGCTCTCACAGCAATCATCGCCGTTACTGCTGCCCTGCTGTTTTTTGCAGGGGCCGTTTCGACTTTGAAAGTCGGCGTGGAATATCTCGAAAGTTGGAGCTACCTGATGATTGGGGGCATGGGGCTCTATCTGGTCTGGAATGGATGGACCAGTTTCCACTTGCGGCCTGCAACACTTTCAGCTGCCGCAGCGACCGGGCCATTTGAATTGGTGTCACGCCCCGACAGCGGATTTGCACTTGATCACGTCCATGACGAAAATTGTGGCCACGCCCATATGCCCGTTGCGTCCGAGTTGAAAGGTGACTGGTCGTGGAAACAGGCAATTACCCTGGCATTTGCTGTCGGCATAAGGCCTTGCTCCGGTGCCATTGTGGTATTGGTGACATCCTACACGATGGGTCTGTTCTGGGCCGGCGTTTTGTCGACCGTTGCCATGGGTGTTGGCGTGTTCATCACCATCGCCACAATCGCGTCACTCGCTGTCCACGCCAAAACAACTGCCATAAGACTGGTGAGCGCCGATAACCGCTGGACATCTCTTGCGGTCAAATGGGGCAAGGTGGTCCTCGGCATTTTGATTGCGGCTTTTGGATTATTGTTGTTCATGTCCTCACTTGGCTCGAACTCAACGGGGATGTAAATGCGGCAGTGGATTGTTTTGGCAGGTTTCATAGGCCTATGTCTGGCAGTGGGTATCATCGCCGGTCTGGTAACGGCACCAGCTGTGCTCGACTGGTATCCCACCCTCGCCAAACCGTCATGGACGCCGCCGTCATGGCTTTTTGCCCCCGCATGGACAGTGCTTTATATCTTGATGGCGGTGGCAGCTTGGCTGGTGTGGAAAGCCGGAAATGCCAAGGCCGCTTTGATCTTGTTTTTCGGCCAACTGTTGTTGAATCTCGCTTGGTCAGTCCTGTTTTTTGGCGCTCGCTCGCCGGGGTTGGGGCTGATTGATGTGACAGCCATGTGGCTTGCCATTGCCGCCACAATTTTTGCCTTTGCTTTCAGGTCAAGATTGGCCGCGTTTCTGATGGTACCATATTTGTGTTGGGTCAGTTTTGCAGCGGCTTTGAACGCCTCCATCTTTATGCTGAATTAGAGAACTTTCAACACCACGCCACGGCTTGGTGTGGTTGCCGTCTCCCCAGGCATCGAGACATAAGGTTCGGTCACCTCGGCAAGTGCAATGCGGCGCGCCTTAACCAGTGCATCAACATAGGCTGCAAAGCCTTCGTCCCACAATGTACCTTTAACCGTCAGCACAATTACGCCACCTCTGGCGCAAATCCGGATCAGTTCATTCAACCCTTCAGCGCCCACGTGACCCGAAGTAAAAACACCAGCTGAAATAATTCCGGCATAGGCCGCATCTTCGAAAGGCAAATCACCACCCAAGGCCAAGGTGTGAAAAGCCGAATAACAACTTTTCCGGCGGGCAACCTCAAGCATGCCCTCGGATACATCGAGTGCGTCAACTGTCGGATAGCCAATGATCTGCAACCACTGACCAATCAAGCCCGTTCCTGCGCCTGCATCCAACAGTGGTGCTGCACCTCGCGGCAAATGGCGCGCCAACAGTGCAAGACAAACTGACGGATGACGGTAGCCCGCCTGCGCCATTTCAGCGTCATAAGTTTCAGCCCATTTGTCATAAATGGCGGCAACGTCGGAAGCACCCTTTGCGTCATAGACAGCCCCCAGAAAACCATCATGCTTCGACATCTGCTCTTCCCATATCTGTTTTTGCCATGATAGCGTCTTGGTCATGACACCAGAAGAAGAAAACAAAGTCCGCAAGATTCTGTCCGACATTCCGGTGCTTGCAGATTATAACGGAAACATAGAAAGATTGGGAGGGCTCACGAACAAGGTTTACCGCGTCGGCAAACACGTCTTGCGCATTCCGGGCGAAGGCACCAGTGAATATATCAACAGGTTCCATGAGGCGGAATCAGCTCAAATTGCATCAAATATCGGCGTAAGCCCCACAATTTTTTACGCCAACCCGACAACGGGCGTGATGGTTTCCAGATTGTTAAGTGACGCCGTCACCATGTCACCCGGAGGCTTCAAACATCGCGTCGGTTCTCCCGCCCGCGCTGCCGTGGCCCTGATGAATCTTCACACTTCTGGTGGCGTTTTCCCATTCCGTTTCGAACTGTTCTCAATGATTGATGACTATCTCAAAGTGCTTTCCGGCAAAGAGGTTGAATTGCCGGGAGGCTATCATGATGTTGTGCGCGAAGCCGAAAGCATCCGCGCAGCCTTGGCTAAACATTCGGTTGCCCTGGTGCCATGCCATTGTGATCCGCTCTGTGAAAACTTCCTTGATGATGATAACCGCATGTGGATTGTTGATTGGGAGTATTCCGGCATGAACGATCCCATGTGGGATTTGGGTGATCTTTCCGTCGAAGCCGGCTTTTCCGATGAACAGGATCTGGAAATGCTCACTGCCTATTTCGGTGATGATCCCCCAGCTTCGGGTTACGGTCGCATGGTAATCTACAAGGCCATGTGTGACTTGTTGTGGACCCTGTGGGGACTGATCCAACATGCCAACAAAAATCAGGCCGATGATTTTCAAGCCTACGCCTTGAACAGGTTCTCGCGATGCAAAATCTTGATGGCTTCAAGTGATTTTGCGCGGCATTTGAGTGCGATTTAAACCCACCTCACAGCATAAACCTGCGGCAGATTGCTGGTCACCAACGACCAACCATCACCCCCATTTTCACTCACCCACACGTTGCCTGTGGTCGATCCCATGGCGAGTTTTTCACCACTGTCATCAATCGCAAGACCATGCCGGAATACAACGTCATAGGCATGCTTCTGCGGCAGGCCCTTCTTCAGTGTCTTGAAGGTTTTTCCACCATCTCGGGTGCGGATGACAACAAGTGCGCCGTCAACGGGAATGCGTTTTTCGTCCTTGATGCCAGGAACAAACCAAGCTGTGTTCGCATCCTTCGGATGCACCGCCACGCCAAAACCGAAGGATGAAGGCTTGGCCTTCACCTCTGTCCACGTTACGCCATCATTCACCGATTTGAAAATGCTGGCGTGATGCTGCACCCAGAATTTACTCGGATCACTTGGACTTTGTACCATCATGTGTGGGTCCTGCCCATCAGGACTCTCGACTTCCGACTTCGGCCCATTGTCAAACTTCATGCCATGGGCGGATTGCGACCAGGTCGTGCCATCATCTTCTGTTCGCCACACACCACCACACGACACGGCAACGCGCACGGTATCGCTATTGCGCGGATCAACGCAGATAGAATGAATGCCTGGAATATCAGCCCCACCACCCAGCCATTTGTTGCGATCCGGGTGTCGCCAGAGACTTTCCATGAGCTCCCAGGTTTGCCCGCGGTCTGTTGATTTGAACAACCCGCCCGGCATTGTACCGGCCCAAAGCGTACCACTGGCTTTGGGTCCGCCACCACATTCCAGCGCCCAGATCAATTGGGTTGACCATTTGACATCCTTGCCCCAGCCATCCTTGTCGACGAGCCCCTCTGGTTTTTCAGGGTATTTCGGCGAGGCAATTTCCACCCACTTCTTCTTGCCCCCCTTCTTCGATGCAGCATCGCGGCGGTGCAGTTTGATGCCGAAATGTCCATGATTGAGTGCTGCGTAATCCGTGCCATCGCGCTGGTCGCGCAACATCAGGGTCACGTTATCGCCAGTAAAATGCGCATCAGAAACTTTCCAGCCGCCACGCGTCCTGGTTGCTTCGAACAAACCTTTGCGGGTTGAAATCATCAGGGTTTTCTGCATGTCATCCTCCAGACAAGGCCTGCATCACCCAGACCTCAGCGTCCGGTAATACGGCATCTGATTGTTTATCGCGGTCACTGATGGCCAGGCCATTGACCAGTATTCTCATGTGCTTGCGAAGCGCCCCTTGGTCGTCCAGCACATAAGTTTCAAGTCGTGGATTGGCGGCAAAGACTTTGTCCAGCACAATACGAACAGAGGCACCGTCTGCCGACATTGAAGGACAATCGACATGGCGGCGCAGATTTGACGTGAAATGCACAGTGACCATGCGACAACGCTATCATGCCTGTTGGCTTTGACAATCCCCCGGCGAAAGGCCAATTCACCTCCATGCTCAGACGCGCTTTCCTGCTGCTGCCTTTCATGGCCGCCGCCGCCCACGCCCACTCGGCCCATGTCGGCGACATCAAAATCGGCCATGCCTGGGCGCTGCCCGCACTGGCCGGGCAAGACGGCCAGTGTTTCATGCCATTGCTGAACAGCGGCAAGACTGAAGATGAATTGGTCGCAGCAAGGTCCGAAGTCTGTCTTGCCATCCAGTTGCGCCATAACGCCCGTTATGACGATCCACCGGAAATGCAGTTCGACCTTGCTCCAAACAAGCCAATTGCCATGCGGCCACAAGCCGTTCATTTCAGGCTTTTGGGACTGCGGAAGGACTTGAAAGAGGGCGAAAGTTTCGCACTGGTTCTGGATTTTCTGAATGCAGGCGAAATTGAACTCGATGTCCATATTGCCAATTCACCAAACGAGTAGATCACGATGAAAGCCAAGATAACCTGGATCAACGGCCGCGCCTTTTTGGGTGAATCCGGCTCCGGTCATTCCGTCGTCATGGATGGCGCACCGGAATCGGGTGGCCGCAATATTGGCGTTCGCCCCATGGAAATGCTGTTGCTGGGGCTTGGCGGCTGCACGGCCTTCGACGTGGTGATGATCCTGGAAAAATCACGCGAGAAGGTAACAGGCTGCGAAGTTGAATTGGATGCCGAACGCGCCACCGAAGATCCCAAGGTTTTTACCAGCGTCAAAATGATTTACACTGTAACTGGCAAAGACTTGAAACCCGCCTCGGTTGAACGCGCTATCAAATTGTCGGCAGACAAATACTGCTCTGCCTCAAAAATGTTCGAATTCACCGCAAAGATCGAACACGAATGGAAAATCATCGAAGCATAATATTGGGCTTTATGGCCCTTCTCAGTCTTCCTGCGCAGGCAACGGAACAGCCGAAGAGCCCTGTCGCATTGGATGGTCCCAGCATCATAAGAATCTTTGAGGGCAAGGCAGTCAGCGGCGTCTATTCTGACGGCTCACCCGTCAAGGAAACTTACCAACTGGGCGGCGGCATTGACTATTGGGACAGCATTCGCACCTCCAGTGGTACATGGTCCGTCGTCAACAACCTGTTCTGCACTTTTTACAATAACACCGAAATGAGTGGCGGTTGCTTTCGCGTTGAACAGGTAAGCGCCAATTGCTTTGACTACTACGCGCTTGCCAGCAGCACGGAAGAGGCATTGAAGCATTCGGACGTGCCCCGCTACACCGCACGGGCCCATATCGAAGGTGCGCCAGATACATGCCCCGTGGATTTGTCAGTTTAGCACCACTGTGCTGGATTGAGGTTTCATGTTGAGCTACGGTGTTGGCATGGATAACCCGTTCCAATTGCTGTTGCCAGTTTCGCTGGGCGTCGGCCTTGCCGCAGCGGCAGGCTTTCGCGTGTTTCTGCCATTGTTGGTCATGGGTCTGGCAGTGAAAGCTGGCTATGTTCCCGTCAGCGAAAACTTTCAATGGGTAGCCACAACCCCTGCCCTGTTGATGTTGGCTGTGGCAGCCATCACGGAGATCGTCGCCTACTATGTTCCCGTGCTGGATAACCTGCTGGATGGCATTGCTGCCCCTACAGCCATAGGTGCAGGCATTGCCATGTCCTATGCGGTGCTGGGTGATTTGCCACCCATGTTAAAATGGACGCTTGCCATCATTGCAGGGGGTGGTGCAGCGGCGGCCACACAGGGTGCCACGACTCTTTTGCGTGGCACTTCAACTGTCACGACCGGTGGTTTTGGCAATCCCGTTGTTGCAACAATGGAAATTATGGGGGCCATTCTCATGACAGTACTGGCAATCATTTTCCCCTATGTGGCGCTGGCGGCGGTTCTGCTGTTTGTTTTCGCAGTGTGGCGCACCATCCGGCACCTGCGCCGTCGCCAAACTGTCGCAACTCCATCCTAAATCGAGTATTCCCAGATAAATTGCATTGTGCAATGCGGCATGCTAGGTCACGCCCATTCTCAAGCCTTTACAGAAAGTCAGGCGCTCTTATGGATCTGCGCAATATTGCTATTATCGCCCACGTTGACCACGGCAAGACCACTCTTATTGACCGTCTGCTCAGCCAGTCCGGCACCTTCCGCGATAACCAAAAGGTTGGCGAACGCGTCATGGATTCGAACGACCTCGAGCGCGAACGCGGCATCACCATTCTCG
>JANMEM010000453.1:0-4386 GCA_031376985.1 Hyphomicrobiales bacterium | reverse complement strand
CGGACACTTCATTTGCCGTCGCAGCAGAATAGTTTTTATAACCCTCATGACAGAGAGGCAAAGGATTACGAAGGAATACGTTGACATCGCATCCAACTAAACCACCTCGCGCCGGAACTTGATCCCGCCCGTCTTCTTCGTTCTTCCCGCTGGCCGCACGATAACTTCCACATCGCGGCCAAATGCTGTGAGCATCAGCAATAACCGCTCGATGGAAAAGCCACGGAATTTTCCGCGCAGCAGGTTTGAGAGATCGGGCTGGGCTACGCCTGTCAATGTTGCTGCCTTGGCTTGGGTCAGTTTTTTCAGTTTCATCAGGCGGGAGATTTCGCTGACGATTTGGGCTTTCAGCAGCAGGTCTTCAGAATTGGGCAGGCCGAGGTCGGCGAAGATGTTGCCGCTTGAGGCGTCGTAGGCTGGCAGTTTGTCCATGTCACTTTCCTTCCTTCATGTAATGGCGACGAAGTATTGCAGCAATCACAATCTCAAATCTTACCATGTCGTTCCCCTCCCTGACAGGGCGGGATCAGGGGTGGGTGGAGGCTACAGGTTCCCATTTCGCCTGTGGCCTCCACCCGCCCCCGGCCCCGCCCTGCAAGGGCGGGGAGAAGAATTTCAGTTGTGGTCAACTCTGCACTCCATTCTTCACTTTTGCAGCCCCTTGGAAATGCTTTCGATTCAATGCAACATCATTCGTTATCGTTTTGGGGAGACTCTGATGGACAACCATGATCCGTTTTTACGGGAGGCGATTGCGCTTTCGAAATCCGCTGTGGAACGCGGCAATGAACCGTTTGGCGCGGTGTTGGTGAGGGATGGTGCCGTTATCCTGCGGGCGGAAAACAGCGTGTTCACCGGCCACGACATGACGAACCATGCCGAGTTGAACCTGGTCAAGCTGGCGGCGCAGCACCACGATGCTGCCTTTCTGGCTGACTGCACACTCTACACCAGCACGGAGCCCTGCGCGATGTGTGCCGGGGCGATTTACTGGTCTGGCATCGGGTCCATGGTGTATGCCTGTTCCGAAGCGCGGCTGGGCGAGATTGCCGGGATTGGCTTGAACGTGCCGTCACGGGTGGTGTTGCAAACCGGCGCGCGTATTGTCACTGTCATGGGCCCAAGCCCAAGCCTTGAAGCCGAAGCGGCACAAATCCATCAGGACTTCTGGCCGAAGCATCTGGGCAAGGCCTGAATTCTCCAATAAAAAGGGCCGCTCTTGCGAACGGCCCTCCTGCAATCGATATCTGAAAACTTAGCGCTTCGAGAACTGGAAGCGGCGACGTGCCTTGGCACGGCCGTACTTCTTACGCTCAACAGCACGGCTGTCACGCGTAAGGAAGCCGCCCTTTTTCAAGACGCCGCGAAGGCCGGGTTCAAAGTAAGTCAAAGCACGGGAAATACCATGACGCACAGCGCCGGCCTGGCCAGAAAGACCGCCACCGTTTACGGTGCAGTCAATGTCCATTTCCGTGTTGCGGGCAACAAGGATCATGGGCTGCGAAACCAGCATGCGGAGAACCGGACGCGCGAAATAGGTTTCAATCGGCTTGCCGTTGACAGTGATCTTGCCCTTGCCGCGCTTGATCCAGACCCGGGCAATGGCGTTCTTGCGGCGGCCCGTTGCATAAGAACGGCCCAGCTTGTCAATTTTTGGTTCGGCCGGCCGCACGGGTGCGGAACCAGCAGAAGAAGGTGCCAAGCCCATGGCCTGGCCGAGGTCGGCGAGTGAAGTTGCTTCAGCCATTTTGCTTAGCCCCTGATCGAATTCTTGGGATTCATGGATTTCACATCGAGAACCGTCGGGTTCTGGGCGACATGCGGATGTTCAGCGCCCTTGTAGATGCGAAGGTTGGTCAGCTGCTGGCGCTTCAAGGAAGCACCCGGCAACATGCGGCGAACAGCGGCTTCAATGACGCGGTCAGGATGCTTACCGTCAAGGTAGTCCTTGGCAACACGTTCCTTGATGCCGCCCGGAAAGCCCGTGTGCCAGTAATACTTTTTCTGGTCATACTTCTTGCCGGTGAACACTGCCTTTTCGCAGTTGATGACGATAATGTTGTCACCACAGTCCATGGAAGGTGTAAACGTCACCTTGTGTTTGCCGCGCAGGCGGTTGGCGATTACGGCAGCAAGACGGCCCACAACGAGGCCTTCTGCGTCAATCAGCATCCACTGCTTTTGAATATCTCCGGCTTTCGCCGTGTAGGTCTTCATGGTTCAGTTCTCTCAGGGTTTTCTTCAAAACAACAGCGCTGCTTCATCGAAGCAGCGCCTTCGTCGCGTCTATGCAATTCGAAAGGCACGAAGTCAAGCAAAAGCCAACAAATACATGGACTATTTTGATCCGGTATTATTGTACCACATATACCGCATCACGCGTTTTTGTTATAGAGGATTGCTCCCGTCTTGGCTAAGCTGGCTGTCGAGAGGTACTGACTCGTGAAGCACGCTGCCGTCATAATAGGTCTTTTGGCTCTGGGCTTATCCCAGCCTGAAGCTTTTGCCCGGGTTGAACACGTCAGCCTCAAGGGTGCGGACAACCCGTTTGACGCAGCACCTTTGATGCAGTGGGATGATCTTGAAATCATGGCACAGCAGCAAGCTACGCCGCCGGTCGTGGTAAAGCCGCCCGTGGTGCCACCGCCACCGCCGCAACCTGTGGCACCGCCAGTCGCAGCGCCAGCAGTTGCACCACCTGTTCCCCCCGCAACCGACACCCCTGCACCCGCAGTTGGAGATAGCCCCGAAGTGACAGACCCAGCAGGACCAGCAACTGACGGTGCAGGCGAAGACGATTTCAGCCTGGGTGATATTCCCATTGTCGAAACGGTTGAACTTACAACCGAGAAAGCCAAAAAGGCATTGGACACCTACGTTCTGGTGCGCGAAAAGTACAAGGACGCAGAACTGGAGAATTACGAAAACCTGCAGGATTTCGTGGACCAGTCACCGCAAGGCAAGGCCTTCGAAGCTGACGTCAAGGCAGCCGGTTTTGCCAATGTGATTGAGTGGAATACCACAATCACCACCTTGAGCTTTGCCTATGACAATTCCATTGACGATCAAACGATCACCATCAAGCAGCAAATCGACGAATTGAATGCGGATACCGAAACGGCACAGGACATGCGTGAACGGATGATCAAGGCCCTGCAAGCCATGATCCCGTCGGACAACAATAAAAAGGTGCTTGACGAGATCAAAAAAGATCCGGCCTACGTCGAAAAGCTGAAAATGCTGGAAACTGAAACGGAATGAGCGAGTTTGTTCGCTGCGACATTTCAAATGGTGTTGCCCGTCTGACACTGAACGACGAACCCACACGCAACAGCCTTTCGGAAGCGATGATGACAGCGTTGCTGAATGCGTTGCATCAGGTCGAAAGCAATCACAATGTCGGTGCCATTGTCTTGGCTTCAACGGGGAAGGTGTTTTCTTCCGGCCACAACCTAAAAGAACTGACATCTCATCGTGCTGATGCAGACAAGGGCCAAGCTTACTTCGAAAAAATATTTGGCCACTGTGCCGAAGTGATGATGGCGATTACGCATCACCGTTGCGGCGTTATTGCCGAGGTCGATGGTTTGGCAAGTGCAGCTGGGTGCCAATTGGTTGCGGCGTGTGATCTTGCCTATGCCAGCCCACAGGCTGGTTTTTGCACCCCCGGCGTCAACATCGGTCTGTTCTGTTCAACGCCAATGGTGCCCCTTTCGCGCAATGTATTATCCAAACACGCCATGGAAATGTTGATGGTGGGTGGGGTGCATGACGCTGCATTTGCAGAGCGAGCGGGCCTCATCAACGCAATTTTGCCCCAGAATGAATTGTCAGCGCGCGTCTCCTCCGTGGCTGAAAAAATAGCCTCCAAGTCACAGGCCGCCATCCGTTTCGGAAAACGCACTTTCTATGATCAACGTAATCTGCCGCTTGCAGACGCTTATGATCTGGCCGCAAGTGTCATGGTCAAAAACATGCTCGATGGTGCAGCTTGCGAGGGGCTTGATGCTTTCATAAACAAGCGCCATCCTCATTGGCCTGCACTTTCATGAACCACGACAGTTATAGTCCTGACTATATCAGAGACATTTTGCGATCGGTCAAAGTCATTGCCTTGGTCGGTGCTTCGGCAAATACAGTCAGGCCGTCATATTTCGTGATGAAGTATCTGATTGACAAAGGCTACACTGTCATCCCAGTCAATCCTGGTCTTGCGGGACAGAAATTGCTTGGGCAAAAAGTTTATGCCTCACTTGCAGATATTCCCGTAAGCATTGATATGGTAGATGTTTTCCGCAATTCAGAAGCTGCTTTGGCGGTCACCGACGATGCCTTGGCTCTCCCTGAAAAACCAAAAGTTATCTGGATGCAGCTTTCGGTGCGCAA
>JANMEM010000416.1:0-2929 GCA_031376985.1 Hyphomicrobiales bacterium | reverse complement strand
ATCTGCTGCTGGCGAAGTGGACCGATGTGGATGCGCATGAAATTGGCTTTCGCGAGTCGGAGCGATATGCGCAGTGGAAGGCGCTGTTGCACGGCTTTTATCATCCGTTTCCGGTGGTGCAGCATTACCGGGAGTCGATTGTGGCGTAAGGGGGCGTCAACTATTGGGGGGTAGGTTTCTTCAGACAATTCCTCCATTTTCGTCATCCCCGCGAAGGCGGGGATCCCACTCGCTACTGGTTGAGAACGTGGCCAGCGGGATTCCGGCCTTCGCCGGAATGACGGGATGTGGGGGTTCGACGTATTTTGGACAATCGGTATCTGACGCATGATCCTCACACCCTTCAACCTTGCTCCTGACGCAGCCCTTGTTGCGAAGGCTTGGTTGCATTCGCTGGCCAGGGAAAAGCAGGTCTCTCCGAAAACACTTGAAGCCTATGGCCGTGATCTTCAACAGTTCACGGCGTTTCTGACTGAACATCTTGGTGCCCATGCCGATGTGACAGCTCTATCTGAACTTCCGCTTTCTGACTTCCGCAGTTTCATGGCACGGCGTCGGAGTGATGGTATCGAGGTGCGCTCCCTCGCCAGGCAGATGTCGTCGCTGCGGTCGTTCTTCCGCTTTGCCGAGGCGCGGGGACATTTTCACAACAAGGCCTATGGGGCGGTGCGATCTCCCAAATTGCCGCATGCGATTCCGCGACCGCTTTCCATTGAAATGGCTGAGAAGGTGACGGCGGATGATGACATGGCCTCCGAGGTGCCGTGGATTGCGGCGCGGGACAAGGCCGTGTTGACCTTGCTTTATGCCTGCGGACTTCGTATTTCCGAGGCACTGGCTTTGACTGAAGCGCAGTTGCGGCACAACCCGATGACGATCATCGGCAAGGGCGGCAAGGGGCGATTGGTGCCAATGTTGCCGGAAGCGAAAAACATTCTGGAACAGTATATTTCACTGTGCCCGTTTCCTGTTTCGCCAGGTCAACCGCTGTTCCGTGGTGCCAAGGGTGGCGTGCTCAGTCCGCGGATTGTTCAATTGTCGATGCAGCGTTTGCGCTCCGCCTTGAACTTGCCTGATACGGCCACGCCCCACGCCATGCGCCATAGTTTCGCCTCGCATCTGCTGGGCAGTGGAGCTGATCTTCGGGTGATCCAGGATTTGCTGGGCCATGCCAGTTTGTCATCAACGCAAATCTACACGGAAGTGAACCGCGAACATTTGCTGGAACAATATCGCAAGGCTTTTCCAAGCTGATTGCACCGTGATGCGAAATTGGCGAAGATAGCGGATGCCTTTCATTACACCTGTTGCTTCCTCCCCTGATGTTCCCGAACGCGTTGATGTTGTGGTCATTGGTGCTGGTATCATTGGCATTTCAACGGCGCTTGAATTGCAGGCGCGCGGGTTTCAGGTTGTCGTTGTCGAGAAGGGTGAGGTTGCTGCAGAACAATCCTCACGCAATTGGGGCTGGTGCCGGCAGATGGGGCGCGACCCCCGGGAAATTCCATTGATCAAAGTGTCGATGGAGCTGTGGCGCGGAATGAATGCACGGATTGGCCGGGAAACCGGATTTCGCACGTGTGGCGTGATTTATCTTTCTGAAACCGAAGCAGACCTCGTCCGTAATGTTGACTGGTATGAAAAAAATGCGAAGGCGCACGGGCTGTTGTCGCGGGTGCTGACAGCGGCGGAGGCCCAGGCTTTGGCACCGGGGTCAACGGTTTCCTGGAAAGGTGGGCTTTACACCGAGGATGATGGGCGGGCTGAGCCCTTCATAGCAGTTGCGGCGATGGCAGAATATTTCAAAGCGCAGGGTGGCACGGTGTTGACGCGTTGTGCGGCGCGAGGGCTTGAAAGGTCGGCTGGTCGATTGAGTGCCGTGGTCACCGAGCGTGGGACAATTGCCTGCGAGACCGCCGTATTGGCAGGTGGCTATTGGTCGGAACGATTTCTGGCAAACCTCGATATCCGGTTTCCGCAGAGCGGGGTTATATCATCAGTGATGCGCACCAGCCCGATTGATCTGGGGCATGAGCGCACCTTTGCGGGAGGGCGCTTTACGGCGCGAAAACGCAGGGATGGTGGCTATACGGTTGCGCATAATATCCATTGCATCGCTGATCTCACGCCAAACCATATTCGCTACATGAAAGACTTTTTGCCGATCCTGATGATGGATGTGAATGCCGTGAAGCTGCGGTTGGGGCGGCAGTTTTTTGAGGAATGGCGGATGCCGCGGCGCTGGCAACTCGATCAGGTTACGCCGTTTGAGAAGGTGCGTATTCTCGATCCATCGCCTTCCCAGAACTTGCTCGATGAGGCGGCCCAGGCGTTGAAAGCGGCCTATCCGGCGTTCAGCGCCATGCGGGTTGAAGAGACGTGGGCGGGTATGATTGGTGCCACACCGGATGCCGTTCCGGTGATTGACCGCATAGAAAAAATACCGGGACTGTTTCTCGCTTCCGGCTTTTCAGGCCATGGCTTTGGGCTTGGACCGGGGGCGGGAAAACTGATGGCAGAAATCGTGACGGGTCAACCAGCTTGTGTTGACCCCGCACCCTTTCAATTGGCACGTTTCCAAAACGGATTGCGCCCAAAGCCCACGGCTGGTTTGTAAAGCTCAGGCTGCCTTGGCTTGGGACAGGATCATGGCGCGTTCCACCGTGTCTAACAGCTCCTGCGGCTGCACGGGCTTTCGCATGAATTCGAACACCTTGAGGCCCATGGCGCGGAGTTGCGTTGCACGCTCCACATCGGCAGTGACCAATACGAAATTGGCCTTGGAGCCCATGGCCTGCAAGGTTTCCACCACATCGAGGCCGTTCTTCAGGGAACCCAAACGAAAATCAAACAGACCCACGGTGAAGCTGCGGTCTACTGCAAATTCTACAGCACTTTCCGGATCAGCGAAGCCTTTGACCTTGTAGCC
>JANMEM010000264.1:0-5939 GCA_031376985.1 Hyphomicrobiales bacterium | reverse complement strand
GGTCGCCGCGTCGCAACAGACAAAATCAATCATGCTGTCGGGCTTCAGAACCTGCTCGGCAAGGGCTTCTTCGCGGATTTCAATACGCCACTCTGCATGATCCACGCCCAGACGGAAGCGGACTTCGAAAGAGCAGCAGCCATCATCAAAGCAGCCTACACGGTCGGCGAAGGCGGTAAATCTGGCCCGAATATCATCGAACGGATTGTAGCGTGAATAAAATCAAACCGTCATTCCGGCGAAGGCCGGAATCTCTTCACCGCCAGACCCCGGCCTTCGCCGGGGTGACGGTCAAAGGGTAGATCATGCCCCGTGTCTTCCTCTTCATCCTCGACTCGTTCGGTATCGGCAATGCGCCAGATGCTGCACAATTCGGTGATGAAGGTGCCAACACATTTCTCCACATTTGCGACCGCATGCCTCTCAATTTGCCTCATATGGCATCCCTCGGTTTGGGGCTGGCCGCTGAAGCCGCAGGTGGACGCAATCCGTTTCCTGACGCAAAGCTGATTGGTCGTTGGGCTCATGCGCAGGAACTATCCCAAGGCAAGGACACCATAACCGGACACTGGGAAATTGCCGGTGTACCCGTGCCCTTCAAGTGGCATTATTATCCGGATACGGATCATTCCTTCCCGAATGACCTTTTGGATGAGATTATTGCCCGCGCGAATATTCCGGGGTTGTTGTGCGGAACACATGCATCGGGAACGCAAGTCATAGAGGACTTTGGCGAAGAACATCTTCGCACAAGAAAACCCATTATCTACACCTCAGCCGACAGCGTTATTCAAATCGCCGCCCACGAACAACACTTCGGTTTGCAACGGCTCTACGACGTTTGTAAAATCGTACGCGAACTGACTTACGATTTGAAAGTGGGCCGCGTCATCGCAAGGCCGTTCCTTGGTGAAACCGCGAAAACCTTTGCCCGCACGGGAAATCGCAAGGACTATGCCATTGCGCCACCATCGCCCACCCTGATGAAAATCGCATCAGACGCAGGCCGTCATGTCATTTCCGTTGGCAAGATCGGCGACATTTACGGTCACGTCGGCACCGGTGAAGAAGTGAAAGTCTCCGGCAATGCGGCGATGATGGAGAAGGTCATCACGTTGATGCCGACCTTGAAAGACGGTGGCTTCCTGATGACCAACTTCGTTGATTTCGACACCAATCACGGCCATCGCCGCGATCCAATAGGTTACGGAAAATTGCTGCAAGAATTCGATGCCAACCTGCCGCGCGTGTTTGCGCAGATGCAACAAGACGACCTGCTCATTCTCACGGCTGACCATGGCAATGATCCCACATGGCACGGCACTGAACACACCCGTGAGCAAATTCCCATCATGATTTACGGGAAGTCACTGACATCGGGAAATGACGGCCACCGCAAAAGTTTTTCCGATATAGGACAATCGGTTGCAGCGTGGCTGAAACTGCCAAAGCAGGGCGCTGGCACGGCATTTTGTTAAGTTCCGGTCTGCTATGGTTTTGTCCGTCCGAGGCATTAACACAGGAAAAACCATGTTAAAAATCACAGCAAGCGCACTCATATTGGCGACATTCACCCTTCCCGCAGCAGCCCAGGCCGACATCGGCGGGCGCTATGAGGTTGCGGGCACAAATCTCAATGGCACCACCTATGAAGGCGAGGCAGAGATTACCCTGACGTCCGATACCACTTGCGAAATCACCTGGAAAACCGGAGCGACGACTTCGGCAGGCATTTGCATGCGCAATGACGACAGCTTCTCGGCCGCTTACCGCATGGGCGATGACGTTGGCCTCATCATTTACAAAGTGAGTAACGACGGCTCCATGCAAGGGCTGTGGACCATTGCCGGCAATGGCGGCTCCGGCACTGAAGCCCTGACGCCGATCAAGTAAGCCTTACTCCGAGCGCTTCAACACTGCCTGCAACACATCTTTGACGCCGATGGCACCTGCAAAGGTGCTGTCGTCGTTGAACAGCGCCACGGGGGCTGTTTCAGATTTGTGCATCGACAACATCACGGTTTTGAGTGACGTGCCGGGCGTGGCCCAGAATACGGGTTTGGCATTTTTGGCCAGCGGCTTGTCAGCCTCCGCGCAAGGCACCCATGTCGCCACTTCACCATCGCGTTCAACAGCGGCAACCTTGTTGTCCTTGTCGAGCTTGAAGCGTGTGGTCTTGCGCCGATCAAGCCATATCCAGCCGCCCTTGTCCTTTACCAGTTCATGGGGACCGCGCATCACATTCCATGCCGTCAATACCGACAATGGATTTACGTTGGCGATGAACTCGCGCACGTAGTCATTGGCAGGCCGCAGCACAATGTCTTCAGGCCGCCCGGATTGCACAATGCGACCACCTTCCATGATGGTGATGGTGTTGCCGATTTTCAGCGCTTCTTCCAGATCGTGACTGACGAACACGATGGTCTTCTTCAGGCGCTTTTGCAGGTCGAGCAATTCATCCTGCAACTTGGTGCGGATCAAGGGGTCAAGCGCCGAGAAGGGTTCGTCCATCAACAAAATAGGCGCTTCCGTGGCAAAGGCCCGCGCCAGACCCACACGCTGCTGCATTCCCCCCGACAGCTCATGGGCGTATTTGTTTTTCCATTGCGACAGGCCAACAAGGTCCAGCTGCTTTTCAACCCGTGCCGCCCGTTCGGCATCGGGAACCCCTGCAAGCTCCAACCCGAATCCCACGTTTTCCGCAACTGTGCGCCATGGCAACAATGCAAACTGCTGAAACACCATGGCCACGGATTTTTGCCGCACATTGCGCAAGGTGTCAGCATCGCAGGAAACGACATCCACCATGCGTTCGCCGTCGCGCACTTCAATGGCACCACGGGTCACCGTGTTGAGTCCGTTGACGCCGCGCAGCAAGGTGGATTTGCCAGAGCCCGACAGGCCCATCAGCACACTGATTTCACCCTGCTTCACCGTGAGGGTGGCTCCGGCACAGCCCAGAACCACGCCGGTCTTGTCGAGAATTTCACTGCGTGGTGCGCCACCATCCATCATGGCAATGGCTTCGTCGGTTTGTTTGCCGAACAGGATATCGACGTTTTTGAAAGCAACAGCCGTTGTCATTTTTTTGCTCCCACACGGGCAGCCAGCACCCGGTCTAGAATAATGGCAAGAATGACGATGGCGAGGCCCGCCTCAATGCCAAGCGGAATGTTGCGATTGTTGAGCGCACGGTTCACCGGATTGCCGAGGGACGGCGCACCAATCAATGTCGCAATCACCACCATTGACAGTGACAGCATGATACATTGCGTGAGGCCCGCCATGATCGAAGGCAGTGCCGCAGGCAATTCCACCTTCCACAACAATTGCCGCTTGGTGGCACCGAAACTCTCCCCCGCCTCAATCATTGGGCGCGGGATGGAGGTGATGCCGAGATAGGTCATACGCACCGGAGCGGGCATGGCGAAAATAATCGTAACGATCAGGGCAGGAGCAGCGCCGAGGCCAAACAGGATGAGAATAGGAATGAGGTACACAAAGGTTGGCATGGTCTGCATCAAATCGAGGATAGGCTGCAATGTTTGCCACACCCGTGGCTTGTGGGCCGACCAGATGCCAAGCGGCACACCGATCGCCATTGACAGGCTTGTGGCATAAACCACCAGCACCAACGTCTGCACGGTTTCCTTCCACAGGCCCTGGTTCATGATGAACAGCAAGCCCAGCAACACGCCAATGGCCAGCACCTTGGATTTCTTGGCGTAATAAACCAGCCCCGCAATCAGTATGGCCAGCACCACCGGCGGACATTGCAACAGCAGCCATGTCGACCATTCGACGATAGCGTTGAGGCCGTTCTTGATGCCGTCAAAGAACCATTCAAAATTGTCAGTGACAAACAGAATGGCGGACTTGCCCCATTGCCCCACCGGGATTTTCCAGGCGGAAATCCATTGTGTCAGCGGATCAATCATGGGGTCCAGCTCCTTGTCGCACATGTGAGGTGCTTCGAGGCCCGCGAAGGCGCGGGCACCTCAGCATGAGGAAAATTGTATAACCCTCACCCTGAGGTGCGAGCTTTTGCGAGCCTCGAAGGGCCCTTTTGCTGTAGAAATCGCGCGGCACCAAACGGTACCGCGCAAAAATTGTCTTTACTGAATAACCTTCTGCACTGCAGCCATGGCGTCCCCACCGTCCATGGTGGTTACGCCATCAAGCCACGACTTGATGGAGTCAGGATTGGCCTTGATCCATTCCATGGCAACAACTTTCGGGTCTTTGCCGTCCTTGAGAACGGGGGCCATCATGTCGCCTTCCATTTTCAGGTTGAACTTGAGGTTCGACACCAGCTTGCCGGCATTCGGGCATTCACCCAGATAGCCAGCCCGCACGTTGGTGTGAACTTTGGCGGGGCCAAAGCCATAGCTGTCCACACCACTGAGATAAGAAATTTTCATGTCGCCCATGATCGGGTGCGGCGTCCAGCCCAGGAACATGATCCACTCATTGTTCTTGATGGCCTTTTCAGCTTCCGTCAGCATGCCTGCTTCCGAGCTTTCGACAATTTCCCAGCCTGAGAGGCCGTTCTTTGGATCATCGATGATGGACTGAATGGTGCGGTTGCCGTCATTGCCGGATTCGATGCCAAAGAACTTGCCACTGAACTTGTCCTTGTTGGCCGCAAGATCGGCAATCGACTTGATACCCGCATCGGCCACATATTGCGGCACCACGATGCCATAGCCTGCGCCTTCAAGATTTGGCGGCAATTGTTCCACCGACTTGTCTTCGAGGTATGGCTTGATGTCTGCCGTCATTGACGGCATCCAGTTGCCAAGGAACACGTCAATGTCCTTGTTCTTGAGCGAGGCATAGGTGACGGGCACTGAAAGCGTCTTGACCTCAGACGTGTAGCCCAGGCCGTCAAACAAAATCCCGGCAATACCTGTGATCACTTGAATGTCGGTCCAGCCCACATCGGCAAAACGAACCGCCTTGCAGCTTTCGGCATCCCCGGCAGATGCGCCGGTGACCATGGCCATGAGGCCTGCACCGACGGCCAGTGCCGATGCCAATTTGCGAAGTGATGAAACCATAATGAACTCCCTGCATGGTTTGGTGGCACGGGTTTATCCCGCGCTCAACTGGCAGCTAGTTTAGCCACGTTGTCCGCCATATGGTCAAGCTTTCTCAACAGTCAAAATGAATGAGCCGCGGCGCTTTGCAAACATCTTGCGACAGGCCTAAACAGATGTGTCACAATCAACAAGAAAACAGGGAACGCGCCAAGATGAAACCAGTCAAATGGGGTATAATCTCCACGGCCAACATTGGCATGGAAAAAGTCATTCCCGGAATGATGAAAAGCAAGGACGTGGAGATTGTGGCAATTGCCTCCCGCGACCTGCGGCGGGGCAAGGCTGCGGCAAAACAGTTGGGCATTGCCAAAGCCTATGGCTCCTATGAGGAATTGTTCGACGATCCTGAAATCGAAGCCGTTTACAATCCAACCCCAAACCATTTGCATGTCAGGTTGAGCTTGCAGGCCGCCCGGGCTGGAAAGCACGTGCTGTGTGAAAAGCCCATTGCCATTTCAAGCAAGGGCGCCTTGGCCCTGCGCAATGTTCCGAAAGGCGTTCACATCGCCGAAGCCTTCATGGTGCGCCATGCCCTGCAATGGATTGATGCCAAAAAGCGCATCAAGAAGGGCGAGATCGGCGAGGTTCGCGCCATTCAGGTGCTGTTCTCCTACTTCAACCGGGACCCCAACAACGTCCGCAATATGGCCGATATAGGCGGAGGCGGTCTTTTGGACATTGGCTGCTATCCCGTCACCGTTTCGCGCTTTATCTTTGACGCCGATCCGATCCGCGCCGCAGCAACAGTCGATTATGACCCCAAGTTCAAGACCGACCGCTTGTCCGGAGCCATATTGGAATTTCCGGCAGGGCGGCATTTGACCTTCACCTGTT
>JANMEM010000399.1:0-1616 GCA_031376985.1 Hyphomicrobiales bacterium | reverse complement strand
CGGCATTTTACGTGATGTGTTCACCATGGGGGCAAGGCCGATTGCGGCGCTGAATGCCCTGCGCTTTGGCGAGCCTTCGCATCCAAAGACACGGCACCTTGTATCAGGCGTCGTCGCTGGCGTTGGCGGCTACGGCAATTCTTTTGGCGTTCCCACACTCGGCGGCGAAGTGAATTTCCACGCCCGATACAACGGCAATATCCTGGTCAACGCCATGGCTGTGGGATTGGCTGACGCTGACAAGATTTTCTATTCCAAGGCCAAGGGCGTTGGGTTGCCCGTGGTTTATCTGGGCGCAAAAACCGGGCGCGACGGCATCCACGGTGCCACCATGGCGTCTGCCGAATTTGACGACAGGGCCGATGAAAAACGCCCCACCGTGCAAGTTGGCGACCCCTTCACCGAGAAGTGCCTGCTCGAAGCTTGTCTGGAACTGATGGCCACAGGGGCCGTCATCGCCATTCAGGACATGGGCGCTGCGGGCCTTACGTCGTCTTCTGTCGAAATGGGAGCCAAGGGTGATCTTGGCATAGAGCTTGACCTCGACCATGTACCCTGCCGTGAAGAGGGCATGTCCGCTTACGAGATGATGCTGTCTGAATCGCAGGAACGGATGTTGATGATCCTGCGGCCTGAGATGGAGGAGGCCTCGCACGCCATTTTCAAAAAATGGGGACTGGATTTCGCCATTATCGGCAAGACCACCGACACGCTGCGCTTCATCATCAAGCATCAAGGCGAAATCAAAGCCGACCTGCCGATCAAGCAAATGGGCGACGAAGCGCCGGAATATGACCGCCCCTGGGTGGAGCCGAAAAAGCAGCCCCTGTTGAACGATGTGGCAGCTCCCGCTGATCTGAAAGCAGCCATTCTCAAAATCACAGGTTCACCTGACATGTGCTCACGCCGCTGGGTATGGGAGCAATATGACTCGCTGATCCAATCCAACTCCGCGCAAATTCCGGGCGGCGATGCCGGCGTGGTGCGTATCAACGACAAGAAGGCGATTGCCGTGTCATCAGATGTGACCCCGCGTTACGTCGAGGCCGATCCATATGAGGGTGGCAAACAGGCCGTGGCCGAATGCTGGCGCAACCTCACGGCGGTCGGTGCTTCCCCCATTGCGATCACCGACAATCTGAATTTCGGAAATCCCGAACGGCCAGAGATCATGGGCCAGTTCGTATTCGCGCTGAAAGGCATAGGTGAGGCATGCACCGCCCTCGAATTCCCCATCGTCTCCGGCAACGTGTCACTTTATAATGAAACCAACGGCCAAGCGATCTTGCCAACCCCCACCATCGGCGGTGTGGGATTGATGGCCGACTGGTCGAAAATGGCGACGGTCAAGTTCAAGGCGCAAGGCGATGCGATTTTGCTGGTAGGGGCCAAAGGCTCACACCTCGGCCAGTCTATCTATTTGCGCGAAGTGCTGGGCCGCGAAGAGGGCGCTCCCCCACCAGTCGATTTGGGGTTGGAAAAGCGAAATGGCGACTTCGTGCGGAACTTGATCAATAACGGGCAAGTCACTGCTGTACATGACATTTCTGACGGCGGACTGGCGTCTGCCGTCATCGAAATGGCACTGCCCGGAGAACTGGGTGCGGAGTTGATGG
>JANMEM010000379.1:0-2277 GCA_031376985.1 Hyphomicrobiales bacterium | reverse complement strand
ATGCAGAACTATGTCGAACTGCACAGGCTTGCCGCTATCCGCCTCGAACTCTTGAACCATCCGCAAATTGCCTTGCGTCTTGTGCTGGCACACATGATTGTGGGTTCAAATTTGTGGATGGTGAAGTCCGAGCCGATGAAGGCAGCTAAGCCTGAAATCGGCGCGTCCGTTGCCGCTAATCCTGCAACCACGGCCTTCGAAGAACGGCGCAAGGAATTGTTGTCTCTTTGTGGATTTGAAGCGGACCGCAGCGAGTTGGTCAGGCCCAATGGCGACGACTACAGCCTTGCAAGACTCTTTGCCCGCCTTCTCAGACTGCCCGAAGGCGATGTGTTGCGCCTTCTCGCATTGGCCATGGCGGAAACCTTGGCTTGTGGCACAGCAACAGCAGATGCCGTTGCCATGACCACCAGCGCCACCCTCAATGACTGGCGTCCCGATGATACCTTCTTCGATCTCTTGGGCGGCAAGGATGTGGTTCAGGCCATGCTGGCAGACATTGCTTCACCCGCTGTTGCGGATGGCAACAAGGGCGAAACCACCAAAGTGCAGAAAGGCATCATCAAGGACTTTCTGCGTGGGCTCAATGGCCGCGAACACAAGATGGATTGGCTTCCACCATACTTCCAGTTCCCACCCAAGGCTTATACGACACGAGGCGGTACAGGGTGTGGTGACAATTGGAACAAGGTTGCCGCATTGTTGGAGAACACCAACACTTGACCCATATTAAAGATGATTGCCCCCGTGCAAATCTTGCGCGGGGGTTTTTGTTTTTCCGAAACGATTCCAATACGCAGCATATAAATCCTTGTCATTTGAACCTGCGGCCTCGTCGAGATTGGTGTAAAGTTTTTTCGGCCAAAACTCAGGGGCGGCAATGGACAGGCTTACATATTCCTTGTTCGCGGTGTCGCTTTTGCGGGCCAGTCTGCACCGATCTCGATGCCTTTGGTCACCACGCGAAAGTTGAGTTGGGTGTCGACGGCCTTTCGAATGTTGGGCAAGATGTCGATATCGGCTTTGATGCTGACAGTGCACTCACGGCCTTAGTAACGTGAGCTTGCTTGATCACGTATCCAACTGCATTCAGCATTCACCCTTTAGCATTGCTCGAAGACCTGTTTCTCAGGCGTGCCCTCAGAGACCTACATCTGTCCAAAGCCGGTCCTGAAACCCTGTCCCCCCAGTTTTTTCCCCGCCGCTTTGCGGCTCCTCGCGGCCACTTTTGCTCCAAAAAACAGGTGTGACAGGGTCCTTCACTTCGTTGCGGCCAAGAGGTTCAGGTCCGTTTTGGCAGATGAACGGTCAGGCATCGCCAGAGGAACAGTCCTCGAAGCGAAACCAAATGGAGAATATCATGACTGCAATCGGATATGTAACCAAGCAAGCCGACGGACGTTACAAGGGAACTTTGCGCACCGTCAGCATCAAAGTCGACATCGATATCCTGCCTAATACGCAGAAAACTTCTGATACCCAACCTGACTTCCGCGTGGTGACTGAAGGCATCGAAATCGGTGCAGGCTGGTCAAAGAAAGGCGAAACCTCCGGCAAGGAATATGTCAGCTTGTCGATAGCCGCCCCAGAATTCGGCCCCAAGAAACTCTACGCCAATCTCGGCAAAGCGGCGGGGTCAGACGACGAAAACCTCTACGCCGTGATCTGGAATCCGGGAGACTGACACCAAAACGCCCCCGCGAAATACCCACGCGGGGGCAAACTTAAATAGAAAATCGCTTTAGATTAAATTCAAATCACTGAGTGCACTTATGATCTACTACAACCAAAGCAACGTAAAGCAATTCAATCGTGTCACTACTTTTCGTGTTTAGTGAGTTGCGTCGTTTCCCAAAAAACTTTCTGCCGAAATCTTCATGTTGCGCCTTTCGAGGCGTCAGGCGGAGTTTTGACCAATGCCCCACGCCAATAGATCGGGGACGGCATGGGACAGAAAAACTGAGGACTATTTGTATCTTCGGCAGCTCGGAAGACCCGGACTGGCATGGGAATTTCTGCGGCGTAATTCTCACTATGAAAACGCATATCGGACTTGGGAAACAAGCCAGACAGATCGACTTTCTTGTGCGCTGATCCAACAGGAGGAGTGCAACCACGCTGGCCTTTTGCCCTTTGTGGCATGGGGCCTCGTGAGGTTTCGAAGATCCGACATTGTCGGCTTTGCAAGCGTCCATCTTCTGGGATGGACGGATTGCCAGCCACGTTGTGTCTGCGCACTGCACAAGTGAACCTGACGCTTTGGGCAGGGCAAAGCGA